>DATBYX010000410.1:0-8744 GCA_036513475.1 Xanthobacteraceae bacterium
CGTCGCGCTCAGACCTCGTACCTCCTGACAGGTAACAGCTTGTCCCGATGATGCAGAAAGAAGAAGGACAAAGGCTGCCATCCCCAGGCGCATCGAAAGGATCGACATGTTCGCACCAGCGGTTTTGCCGCGACGCTTGCCACCGGGGTGTACGCCGCCACTACGTCGTCCCGGCTGAGCGTTCTCAAACCAGGCCCACTCGCTGTTAGTCGCACTCGCGGCGGAGTGGTTCATTGACGGTAACGGGTTACCGATAGGGGCGGAGAGGAAATCGAAGGCTTCGCAGTCGCCGTCGGCCAGCAACGGGGACCAACGCCCCGGGCGAGATCATCCCGCAATGGCGGGCGACATCATTTCGGGACGGTGGGCGAGATCATCCCGGAATCGCGGGCGGTGGCCCGCTATCCCATTTGCGCCGACCGGGTCGAGCTCGATGGGTTCGTGTTGCGGATCGATCTCGCTTCCCGAAAGGAAATGAGACGTTGCCGACTTTCGTCCCATAGAACGAGGCGCACGCAGCGCAAGCTATGCAGCAGCGTGAGCCGGCTCACGTCGCGAAGCTCGGGATGCTCGCGCAACACCCGCGGCAGGCGGTAGTAGGGAATGCCGCTCGCCAGATGGTGGACATGGTGCATGCCAATATTGGCCGTGAACCAGCGCAGGATCCCCGGTAAGTCGTAGTGCGAGCTTCCGTGCAGGGCCGCCTTTTGAAATGTCCACTCGCCGTCGTGTGCCCAGAATGTCGTCTCGAACTGGTGCTGCACGTAGAACAGCCATACTCCAACCGCGCCTGCGAGCAGCATAATGGGGAGGTGCACCAGCAGGAACGGTCCGATGCCGATGAGCCGAATCAGGCCGGCGGCGATCACCGCGATGGCGAAATTCGTGGCCATGGTGCTGAGCCACGGTTGCCAGCCGGCGCGTAACAGCCCGATCGGCAGTCGGTGCTTTAGAATGAACAGATACGCGGGCCCGATGCCGAACATGACGCTCGGGTGCCGGTAAACGCGGTAGCGCACGCGGCGCCAGAAGGAGAGCGCCATATATTCGCGCACTGTGAGGGTATCGACGTCGCCGAGCCCGCGCCGTTCGAGATGGCCGGAGGTGGCGTGATGCATGGCATGGGTGCGGCGCCAGTAATCATAGGGTGTGAGCGTGAGCACGCCGATCACTCGTCCCACCCAGTCGTTTGCCGAACGATTGTAAAAGAATGAACCGTGGCCGCAATCGTGCTGGATCATGAACAGCCTAACGAGGAAACCCGCAGCGGGAATCGCGAGCAGCACGCACAGCCACCAATAGTCCAGATAAAGCGCAGTCCAAGCCAGCGCCCACAATGCCGAAAGCGGCCCAAACGTGATTGCAATCTCGATGATACTGCGCGCGTGACTGGGCTTGCGATAGCGCCCAAGAATTTGCGCCCAGCTGCGGGCGGAGAGCACGGGAGGACACGTAGCGCCTGGTTGATGGGGCAGATGTACTTCCATGGTGTCCACCAAAGTTTGTTGCCGCAATGTGCGCACCGTGTGATTGTGAGAGCTACCAGGCCGCACCGAACTTTAACCTCGCTGTGACACGACGCGCTCAGGCGGTTCAATCAAGCTTTTACAAACCTCAGCGTCACGAACTGGCGGCCGGGAAATCCGACCGGCGTTCAATTTCTCTGCTGCCGAGCCTTCCCTGCTGCCGAGCCGCTTCGTCTTTTGCGGAATGAACTGTTGCGTGTTTGCGGAGCGCTACCCGGCGCTCGGCGTGACGTTCAGGCTGAACAGCTTGTAGCACTGTACGATTCCGGACAACAAGGCTTTTTTAGCATTTCGACTCGCCACGACAAGCGCTGCTCCCGTTGTACAGTTCCGTACAATAGGCGCGGTTTTTTTGGAAAAACATAGCTTTTGAACGGGAACAGGCGTATAAAAGGTGCGCCGCCCGCATCGGCCCCTTGGGCGCGGACGATTGAGAGACGCTGCTGTGCTCTTGCCCCAGCGAACGGGAGAGAGCCATGCTCGCAGTGTCCCCATCTTCCAACCGGCTGCTTGCGGCTCTTTCGCGCGCAGATTTAGGTTTGCTGCAGCCTCACCTGAAACACGGGCCGCTGAAGCTTCGTCAGGATCTGGAACGGCCCAACCGTCGCATCGACTACGTCTACTTTCCGGATGGCGGCTTCGCATCCGTCGTGGCGGTGCAATCCAATAACACGCGGGTCGAAGTCGGACTGATCGGCTATGAAGGCATGACCGGCACGTCGATCCTGCTTGGCAGCGATCGAACGCCGCACTCGACCTACATCCAGGCCGCCGGCCAGGGCCAGCGGATACGCACTCTAAAATTGCGTCAAGCGATGGAGGCCAGCAAGTCCCTGCGCATGTTGTTACTC
Organism: Xanthobacteraceae bacterium; assembly: GCA_036513475.1. Classification (GTDB taxonomy): domain Bacteria; phylum Pseudomonadota; class Alphaproteobacteria; order Rhizobiales; family Xanthobacteraceae; genus VAZQ01. Next base: position 2,378 of record DATBYX010000410.1, read on the forward strand.
AGGTATGTGCAGGTTTTCATGGTGCAGACAGCACATACTGCCATTTCCAATGCACGCGGCAGGCTCGATGCGCGCCTCGCCCGGTGGATTCTGATGGCTCATGACAGGGTTCGCGACGAGACCCTGCCGCTCACCCATGAATTTCTGTCTCTGATGCTGGGCGTGCGTCGAGCGGGCGTGACCGAGACGCTGCACAGTTTGGAAAGCCAAAAGTTGATTTACACCGGCACAGGCAGGGTCACCTTGCGCAATCGAAAAGGTATGGAGCGGGCCGCGGGAAATTCATACGGCACGCCGGAAGCGGAATTTCGTCGGCTGATCGGATAGGAAACCGGCGAGCGCCGTCTGAACGGCAGACTGTACGATGAAATGCGCCCAGCCGGCTACGTTGCGGACGTCCCTTGTATCGATCTCGCGTGAAAGTCGGCGATGTTGCCAGAGGCTGAGACAATAGAGGAAGCGCGTAAGCGGCTTTTTCAGCGGTTTTCAGAGCTGCACATCGTCGCTGTCACAGTCCCCTATCCGGCCCACAGGACCGTTGAGGAGGGCAAGCAGCTGCGCGGCGCCATGACTGGCACTTTTACCAAGAACCTCCTGCTAAGGGACAAGAAAAATAAGCCATTTCTATTTTCGATCCACGAGGATCGCGTGCTCGATTTGAAGACGCTGCATGCCCGGATCGGCGCCAGCGGGCGGCTCGGTTTTGCCTCCTCGGCGCACATGATTGAACTTCTGGGCGTTTCTCCCGGGGCGCTTACTCCTCTCGCACTGATCAACGACCGGGCATGCGCCGTAACCGCGGTAATCGATGCATCACTCATGCGCAGCGCGCAGGTGAACTTCCATCCTCTGATAAATACCGAGAGCACTGGTCTTCGCCCGAACGATCTTCTCGCTTTCATTCGCTCGTGCGACCGGCAGCCCTTGCTGGTAGATTTCGACTGAAGCCCTTGGTGCGCGTCCTCGCGGTTTGAGTTGGTTCAAGGCGTCGCTTTCGTCATTGAAAAGTAACCCGACTGGGCGCACAGTGTGCTCAGCCGACGATGGTTGCAGCCCGTCGCAAGTACATACAGTTCAGCCATTGGCGAGCGAGGAGTGGATATGATGTGGCTTCGTCATAGCGCTACTTACTGGCGCAAGCGTGCCCAATACGCGCGGCACTGCGCCGAATACGCGCGCGAGTGCGCCGAAAGCGCGCGCAGCGACCGCTCCAAGCAGAAGTACCTCAAGATCGCAAAAAAGTATGACCAGGAGGCCGATCGCGCCGGAGAGCGAGTTAAGAAGCGCGCCAGCACAGTTTCAGATGTTACCGACTTGGGGGCAGATATGGCGGGGCCTGGTGCTGGCTCCGAGTTCTGGCGCAAGCGCGCCGAGTACGCACGGGCGAGCGCCAACTACGCGCGGGCGCGCGCCGAATATGCGCGGGGTGCCCGGACCAGGCAGAAGTATCTCCGGATGGCACAAAAGTATGACCAGCAGGCCGATCTGGCCGAGCGAGTTGAGAAGCGCGTCCGCAATCGAGCGGCCGCTGCATAACATCCACTGATCGCCGCGCCTTCGGCTACTCCGCCGCGACCTGCGCCGGGCCGGATTTGAGCTTGGGATTAAGGTGTCGATGTCTGTGGGTATCCATGCTGGCGCGGCGCTGTCATCGTGCGAGTTGGAGGCGGCGGGGAATGAGGCAGCTACTTGAAGAAATCGTTAGACCGCAACACCACCGGTCCTTTGGTCTCAACTGGCCCTTCGAAGAACTTACGCGATGCTCGCTCTTCAATCGCATCGCGCAGCCGCGTAAACTGATCTACTCGTTGTTCTTCCTTCACATCACGTTTGCCTTCAAGATCATCCATCGCCGCAGTGCTGATCGCACACCGAACTGTCTTGTCCTGATTGAGCATCGTGAATTCAACGACCATCCGGTTGAAGTCGTAGCCTAGTATCTCTCCTCGTTGCAGCGGCATTGCAAATCCTTCGCTATGACAGGGCCTGCTTATACCATGTCGGACGGTCTCGCGCCGATTATCCCCGGCCTCGAGCCAGCGGAGACACTGCTGCTCAGAGGCATCCGGGCGTCCTATAGGTACCGAGAATTCGATCCCAGAAGAAATGGATCACGGCAAAATTGCTGTTCGCGTGCCGGTGATGAACGAAGTGCAGTTCCCGTTTCCGTCTGAACCACGCAAACCGCTGAAGTCGCGATCCCTCTACGTGGTACTCCTTATCGAAGAAGACGTGTGCGTAGAACGACGCCGCGCATGCGACTACCTGAACCACGAAGAGGTCGAGTGGCAATAGGAGGTATGTACACGCTCCCACCAGAAAGACGGGAACGAAGAAGAAGGGCGTATTGTTGCCTTCGTCACCGAGGTACGTCGGTGAGACGAGATGATCTTTGGCATAATAGGCGTGGTGGAAGTTGATGTGGTTGCGGAAGAACTTACCGCCTATTGGATGGTGGCCGAGCTTGTAATGCATCAGCGTCTGCGCAAATGACATGACCAAATGCGTAGCGACAGCCGTCATGAGAATTAGCGAAAGCTCCGGAAGGAGCCGCGGTACCGTGTGGAATATGGCCGCCTCCTTGGTTTAAAGGTCTAGTTTAGCACATATAGCCCGTGCCGACAGTTCGATGATTGCGCGAAATCGACAGCCCCAGCCCGACTTGGTTTCGGACACGAAAGAGCGGCGACCTCGCATGGATCAGCGGCGATCCGGACCAAGCAGCGACTGATGTGATGCAGCGCGGCGCGGAAATGTTGATTAATGGGGGTCAACCGCGTGGGTGGCGGCGAAACCGCCCCCCAACGCCGCCGCTCAAACGCGAACAGTCTCTACCGGCGAGTTTTGCCCGAGCGAACGGAAGTTATCACAACATCTCAAATACATGGCTCGCGCACGGATTCCTGAGTTCGAATCCTCTCACCCCAGCCACGCAGTCGGGTCTCCGCGACACAAATGGGCCGTCAGCGTGGGAAAGCAGAAGGTATACGTGTGTGGGTGTGACCACGGCAATTTTGGGTTCCGAATGGCCTATTGCAGCATGACACTGCGGACATTGGAAGGAGCACCAACGCCGGGATACCCATATCCGGGCCATTGTCCGCTCACCCTCGAAGAACGGCGGCAACGCGGACATGCCGGCACTTACATTCTCAATGTCGCTTCCAGCGACATCGGGGAACGCCCGGCCCGGGATTGCAATCGCAATCCGGGCTACGCAGATGCCGGCGCAAGCTCGATCCTCGCCGGCCAGCGCAAGCTCATCAAGCGCCTGCTCACGGTGCTGCGAGAGCCCTGCCCGATTGCCATGACTTGTTCGATCTTGCCTAAAAATGAAGAGAGGGTGACGCCCCATTGCATATGCAGTTGGCTTCGCACCAATTATATATAGCGTGTGCAAGCGCGTGCTCTTCCATCCCTGAATCCCCTATGTTTTGCCCTCGCCGCGATCAAGAGCGTGATCGGGAATTGCCCGAGAGCGACCGGAGCAAGGTGCCCATTCAAATCAAGAACGCAAGCGTGAGGCGGATGTCATGGCGTTCAAGGTTCAGGTTGGTCCACCACAGATTGCCATCCACCAGGGCCAGACAGTGCTGGTCAGCGAGCCGGACGGGCAGATCAGGTGGCCGAGTGACAAGGGTCTTTATTTCCTCGACACCCGGATCATCAGCAGCTGGGCGATTTACGCAAGTGGTGAACCGTGGGAATTACTGAACGGCGGTCCCGTCAGCTATTACGCGGCACGCATTTTCCTCACTAACAAATCCATCCTCACCGAGGACGGTACGATTGCCCCGCGCACTCTGGGCCTCACGATAAGCCGATCGATCAGCGGCGGCTTGCACGAAGATCTCGACATCACCAACAACAGCATGAAACCGGTGCGGTTCCAGCTCGAGATCGCCTTCCGCTGCGACTTCGCCGACATCTTCGAGGTCAAGCCAGGCCACATTGTGCGTCGCGGCCAGATCACCACGCAATGGTCCGAGGCGCGGCAACGGCTCCGCACCGCCTATTCGAACCAGGATTTTCGCCGCGCCGTGACAGCATCTGTGTCTCGCGCTCCGTGCAAAGCTGTCTCTGCCAACGGACGCCTCAGCTTCGAGGTCGCGCTTGGGCCAGGCGAGGCTTGGCATGCTTGCTTGCTCTATACGCTGGAGGATGGCGAGCAACATTTCCACGCGCCAAAGAATTGCGTTGGGCAGAGCTACAAGTCTCACCACGCGGAGACGATGGCGCAATGGCTTGAAACCGTAGCCAAGATCGAGACCAGCAACGAGGAATTCTACCGCCTGTTCCGCCAAGCGCTGGAGGACATGGCGGCGCTTCGCCTGCCGATCAAGGGCACGGACCATGTGGTTTTCCTGCCTGCTGCCGGCCTGCCCTGGTTCGTCGCTCCGTTCGGGCGCGACAGCCTGATAGTTTCGCTGCAGAATATTCTGATCTATCCGGAATTCGCCCGCGGGGCATTGGAGATCCTGGGCTCTTTGCAAGCCAAGGAAGATGACCCCTACCGTGACGCCGAGCCCGGCAAGATCCTGCATGAGCTGCGCTACGGTGAGCTCGCGCATTTCAAGCTGATCCCCCACACGCCCTATTACGGCACGGCGGACGCAACGCCGCTTTATCTGATTACCCTGCATGCCGCCTGGCGTGCGACCGGTGACAAAGGGTTGCTGGAACAGCATCTGCCAACGGCAGAAGGTTGCCTCGCCTGGATCGACGCATACGGCGACCGCGATGGCGATGGATTTCAGGAGTATCAGACGCGCTCGTCGGCTGGGTACGAAAATATGGGCTGGAAGGACTCCGGCGACGCGGTCATGCATGCGGACGGCTCGCCGGTCAAGGGACCCAAGGCGCTATGCGAGCTTCAGGGCTACGTTTACGATGCGTGGGTCCGCATGGCGGAGGTTTTCGAAGCGCTCGGCAAGCACGATCGCGCACAGGACTTGCGCGCCAAGGCCGCCGCACTGTTCGCGCGGTTCAACCAAGCCTTCTGGGACGAGGAGCTCGGGTTCTATGCCTTTGCTCTCGATGGCGAGAAGAACAAGGTTCTGACCGTGGCCTCGAATGCCGGGCATTGCCTATGGTCCGGCATCGTGCCCCCCGAGCGCGCGAAACGAGTGGTCGACCGCTTGATGGCGCCGGACATGTGGACCGGATGGGGCATTCGCACTTTGTCGGCCAATCACCCGGCGTTCAATCCCTACAACTATCAGACCGGTTCAGTCTGGCCGCACGACAACGCCATCATCGCCATGGGCTTCAAGCGCTATGGCTTTGGCGCGCAGGCGGCGCAGATCGTGCATGACATCAGTTTCGCGGGGAGGCATTTCCTGCTCAACCAGCTGCCCGAGCTCTACACCGCTTGCGAGCGCAATGAGACAAATTTCCCCGTGCAATACATAGGCGCGAACGTTCCACAGGCATGGGCTGCCGGCTCAGCTTTCATGCTGACACAGGCGCTGCTGGGATTTTTACCGGATGCACCGCGCAACAAATTGTATGTCGATCCATTGCTTCCGGCATGGCTGCCTGACCTGACCATGCGCAATCTACGCATCGGCAGGCACAAGCTTGACATCCGCTTCTGGCGCGAGGACGCCCAGACTGCGTTCGAGGTGATCAAGGGAGAACCCGAGCTGGTCGAACGCTGCGACATCGCGTCCAAGATCGCGCAGCTCAGGGCACCTTTCGATCTCACGCGCCCCCTTGCACATAGCCTGGCTTGAGGAGGTAACATGAATCGTGCCGACCGTAAGCGAGCCTGTGCCAATCCACTGCAGAGGCTCGCGGACTTCGCAAGGCAGCAGAATGAGTGAGGCAAAGACCATCGCACCGACTGCCGCGCCCACGGTGGCAATTCCCGCTTCCAGCCGCCAGGCGCCGCCCGCGACCATCACGATCTTCGGCGCCGCTGGCGATCTGACCAAACGTCTTGTCATGCCCGCGCTCTACAATCTGGCGCGGGCCGGGAGGCTTGCGGACGGATTTACCATCACCGGCGTCGATATTTCAGACGAGACCAACGAGAGTTGGCGCAATAGCCTGACCGAGATGATGCATGCGTTCGGACGCGCCGGAGTCGGTGCAATCGATGAGCAAGCCTGGTCCTGGCTCACGCGCCGAATGCGCTATGTGAGAGGAGATTTCGCTGAACCAGAGACTTTTAGTCGGCTGGCCACGATTCTCGAGGAGCAGGGCGCGCGCCAAGACAATGCGACGAACGTATTGTTCTACCTGGCCGTTGCCGACCGATTCTTTGGCCCGGTGATCGAGCAGCTTGGCCGTGCAGGACTCACCCGGCAATCGGACCATGCCTGGCGGCGGGTGATCGTCGAAAAACCCTTCGGGCACGACCTGG
>DATBYX010000411.1:0-4313 GCA_036513475.1 Xanthobacteraceae bacterium
CCCATGACTTATCAACCAATCGAGAGCTACGGAATGATCGGCGACATGCACACCGTGGCGCTGGTCGGGACCAACGGCTCAATCGATTGGCTGTGTGTGCCGGACTTCGACAGCCCAACCGTCTTTGCCGCAATCCTGGACCACGGGAAGGGTGGTCGCTTCAAGATCGCACCCGTCGGCGATGACGTGACGTGTAAACAGTTCTATTGGCCCGAGACTAACGTCTTGATTACACGGTTCCTCGGACCGCACGGCGCGGCCGAGCTCGCCGACTTCATGCCCGCCGGCCGGGCGGTCTCGGGCGACCGACACCGTCTCCAACTCATACGGCGCGTAACCGCGGTTCGAGGCATCCTCAGGTTCCGCATGGAATGCCGGCCGGCTTTCAATTATTGCCGGGATGCGCACACCGCGACCCTCACAGTGGGCGGGGCTACGCTGGCTTCAGCTTCGTTGATACTTGGTCTCGCCACCGAGCAGCCTCTCGAGAAGATCGACGGCGCCGTTGTCTCGGAGTTCACCCTTAGCGAAGGTGACACGGCTGTTTTCGTGCTCCGTCACCTGTCGCCGGAGCTCGGCTGTGGAATTTCGATGTCGGTTGAGGAAGCCGAGGATCTGTTCCGCCGAACCGTCGAATTTTGGCAAAGGTGGATCGCCCAGTCCCGGTACGCCGGCCGCTGGCGCGAAATGGTGCACCGTTCGGCCCTCGCCCTCAAACTGCTGACGTACGAGCCTACCGGCGCGATCGTCGCCGCGCCGACGTGCAGCTTACCGGAAGGCATTGGTGGCGAGCGTAACTGGGATTACCGCTATACCTGGATCCGGGATTCGGCATTCACGATCTATGCCTTCCTGCGCCTCGGTTTCTCCGAGGAGACCGAGCAATTCATGCGCTTTCTAGCTTCTCTCTGCAAAGAGCCTGGTCCGGGCGGCTCGCTGCAGGTCATGTATGGAATCGATGGGCGGAAGCACCTGATCGAAGAGACGCTCGATCACCTCGAGGGCTATATGGGTTCAAGACCTGTGCGCATCGGCAACGGCGCATACAACCAGTTGCAGCTCGACATCTACGGTGCACTTCTCGACGCCGCCTATCTCTACAACAAATACGGGGCGCCGATCTCTTACGACCTCTGGACCTCCCTGAGAGCGCTGACCGATTGGGTCTGCGACAACTGGCGTCGCAAGGACGAAGGCGTGTGGGAGGTACGCGGCGGTCAACGGGAGTTCGTCTATTCGAAACTCATGTGCTGGGTCGCGGTCGATCGCGCCATCCGCCTCGCCGACAAGCGCTCGTTCCCTGCCCCACGCGACCGCTGGCTCAAAGTCCGTGACGAGATCTACGAGGACATCGTTTCGAAGGGCTGGAACGAGAAACGACAGGCGTTCGTGCAGTACTACGGCAGCGAGTCGCTGGACGCCGCCAACTTGATGATGGCGCTTACCTTCTTCATGTCGCCGACCGATCCTCGCATGCTCGCGACGTTGGATGCAACGCTGCTTCCGTTGGAGAAGGATGGCCTGACCGCCAACAGCCTGGTGTACAGGTACAATATCGGGAGAACCATGGACGGGTTGTCGGGAGAGGAAGGCACCTTCAACATCTGCACGTTCTGGCTGGTCGAGGCGCTAACCCGAGCCGGTCGCCACGACCGGTCGCGGCTCGAAAAGGCGAGACTGATTTTCGAGCGGATGCTCGGCTTTGCCAACCATGTTGGCCTCTACGCGGAAGAGACTGGTCATCGCGGCGAGGCCCTGGGAAACTTTCCTCAAGCTTTCACGCATCTCGCCCTAATCAGCGCCGCGTTCAACCTGGACCGCGCGCTAGGGCCCGGCCGATGACGAGGTTTTGCAATCGAAATCCCTTCGAGAATATTGCACCGGCAGGAACGCACGCAGGCGTTACCCAGACTGCGAGCGCATATAGGGCACTCTAATAACACCGCCATTGCCAGCAAGAACCGATAACCAGGTCATTAGCACACAGACGACTATAACACTGACAGACAAAAGTTGTTTGAGGCGCGGAAACAATGATTTGTCCTTCCTGCTGCTGAGATGAGCAGCCAGGATGAAGCCGATCTGCGCAAAATTTAAATGCCGATCACTCCGATTTCGATAGCGTGCCGTATGGAATGTGCCACTTTGGACTGTGAGGAGGACCCATAGCACACGGCTATCGGCTCGATAGCCAATTGATATTTTTGTAATTGCGCCAGTTTGTATTCACTGTTGGCAAAGAGAGGGGAGCCTCAACATGACCTCCATCCATGCCAATTCCCCGTGTGTCGTGATCATCGGAGCATGAATTTCATCGTGATCGGCGGTGGCCCGACCGGAGTCGAGATGGCCGGTGCCATCGCGGAATTGGCGAAGCGCATTGGCTGTCGGATTTTGGTCCATCGATTCACGCTGTGCACGGATCGTTCTGGTCGAGGCGGGCCCGTGGCTGCTGGCACCTTTCGATCCGTCTATCGGATTTCGCAACCGGCTGAATGGCGCAGTGAGCTGGTGCTGGAGCTACGTCAGCTTCCAGCGCGGCGCGCGCCTGATCACCGGGATTCGTGAAAACTGTGGTTTCATCCCGGTCTTGCAGGCTCTGCGGCAAGACAATCTCAACCGGCAGGGTATTCCACAGTTCTGACTTCTATTATCCGTTCTGGAAAATCATTCCAGAACTCTCTAGCTTTGAACGGCCCGTGGCGGAGCCCTATCATGATCGCGAATACCGGGAGTGAGGCCCTGGACGATGCGTTCAGGCGCGTGCGCAATCTCGACGTGTCCTTACGCGAGCAGCTTCTCACCTTTGCAGAGGCGGTAAGGCAAGAGCGGCCGGAGTTTGCCGCCGCGGTGGATCGGCTCGTAGAGCGGCTTCGCCGATATGGCGCGGGCGAGACGGCGCCGAAGATCGGCGAGCCGATGCCTCCATTCGTCCTGCCCGACGAGACCGCGCAGATGGTCAGCCTCGACGAGCTGCTGAACCGGGGACCGGTTGCTGTGACCTTCCATCGCGGCCATTGGTGTCCCTATTGCCGCATCAACATCAATTCGCTGGCGCAGGCGCACAAGGAGCTCACTGCCGACGCAGGCCAGATCGTCGCCATCATGCCGGACCGGCAGAAATTCGTGGCGGAGCTCAAATCGCAGTCGAATGTGCCATTTCCGATCCTCACCGACATCGGCAACGGATACGCTCTCTCCCTCAATCTGACCATCTGGGTCGGCGCCGAGATACAGAAGATGATGGAAGGACGCACCGATCTTCCCGCCTTTCAGGGCAACAGCTCATGGATGCTCCCGATCCCGGCAACCTTCGTTGTCGGTCGCGACGGGCTCATCAGGGCGCGCTTCATTGATCCCGATTATCGCAGACGGATGATGATCGCCGACATGATCGCCGCGATGAGAAGCTGATCAATTTCGGTGCCCTGCGATGGCACTAATTCCGTCGGAGTGACACACAGTTAGCAACCGTTTAATCTGATGTTTGCTAGCTAGAGAACCCGCTTTAACCCGCGAACCGGTCCGGTTGCTTGGCTGCGCTTGCCCAGGTTCTCTTCAGCCAGGCGAGCGGCAATCGCTTTGTTGCCAAACCATTTCTTGCGCATCGCCTCGCGCACCAGCGCGCCCACACCCGGAGAGTAGGGTCGGCCTCTGACCGTCACCAGGTTCACTGTTCGCCAGAACTCCGGCTCGATGACGGGCAGCGCAACGACACCGGGATGTGCGGCGGCATTTTCCGGCATGAAGGCAAAGCCAAGTCCCGCCGCAACCATGGCCAGGGTCCAGTCGTCCCGTTCGCTCCAGTAGGTCGGCGTGCAAGTCACGCCTTTGTCCTGGAGGATATGATCGGCGTAGCCGGCGAACTCGCAATTCATCCGGTGAATATAGGATTCGCCATTAAGCTCCCGGACCGGAAAAGCGCATTCGGCTGCGAGACGATGACTACTGGGAACCGCGATGACCATCTGCTCTCGAAACAGCGGCATCACGTGGGTGCGCGCATCGAATTCCTCGCCCGGTAACGCGTAGATGACGACTTCGAGGTCGCCGACTAGCAGGCGCTCCAGCAAGTCCCTAGCGTTTGCATCACAAAGCCGCAGCTCAAGGCCGTTGTGCCGCATCTTGAGAGCCGCAATCAGGTCGATAATTTCGTCCGGCGATATCGTGCTCATGATCCCAAGCTTGAGAGGTACTTTCTTGAGCTGATTGATATCCTGGGACAACTGCTTTGCCTTGACGGCGGCCTCGTAGACGGTTTCCAGGTGGGGGCGAACCATTTCACCGAGATCGGTGAGATGCGTGAGACGGCG
>DATBYX010000412.1:0-5031 GCA_036513475.1 Xanthobacteraceae bacterium
GGTCGAGCGCGGCGGAAAGCGCTTGAGTCCCTCATGCAGATCGCGCGAACGGAAGACACCCAGCACCATGAGCTGGTCGAAATCCGACCCGCCTCGGGCGATCCCGACTTGCTCACGAATAGTCGAACGACTGCCGTCGCAACCCACGGCGTAGTCGGAATGGAGGACGTATTGCCCGGGCCCGCCATGTTGGGCGATCGAAACCCGGACGCCGTTCTCGTCCTGCGCGATTGTCTCCGCCGACCATCCGAAATAGCTGTCCACAGCAGCGAGCTCGGCCAATTTCTTCCGCAACACCGCTTCCATCCGGTATTGGGGCAGCCGGTCGTTCGCCTGAAAATAATATGGGCGGACAAGCTCTCGCTGAGGCGGAGCGTACCAGTAGGGGCTCATCAGATTTTCGTAGGCCACGATCCCGCTGATGGGGTAGTCGGGCGGCATGACACGTGCAGCCCGCAACTCGTCGGCAATGCCCCAGAAATAGAAGTGCTCGAGAGTGCGTTGCGTGAGATTCTGCCCCTTCGGGATCCGCTGCAGCTCGGTAGTGCGCTCGATCAAGGCGCAACTCACTCCCCGCAACCCCAGCTCCAGTGCGAGAGCCGCTCCTACCGGCCCTCCGCCCACGATCATCACCTGGTATTTCTCTTTCATTCCGTTCCCGCCCGACGGCCCTGCGTCAACATGAACTGCGGAGCAGCTTTCTCTCAGGTCCGCGCCAGCTCGATCTCGATATTCAAATAAGGATCCACGTCGGCGTGCTGCCCCGGGTAGAGCACAATGGTGGATGTGTTTTCCTCGATGATGGCCGGCCCTTGAATGCGCATCCCCGGTGGCAAGTCCGTGCGCCGCCATACCGGCACGTCGCAGGCATGCGTCGCATGGAAATGCGCGCGCCTGATATCACGTGGGCTTGCAACGGCAGCTTTGGGCACATCGACGGTCTTGAGCCGAGGCTTCGGGATCGGAGCGATTGCGGTCACGTGGAAATTGACGATCTCGACCGCTTCCGCTTGCGCCATATGGCCGTATCGACGGGCATGCGCCGCATGGAAGCGACCGATCAAGTCGGACAAATCCTGCGGTGCCGTCAGGCTCTGGACTTCGACCGGCACTTCGTAGGATTGACCGCGGTAGCGCATCCCCGCCTGGCGACGGGTCCATAGGCGCTCCCGCGAGAAATTCTCTTCCATCAGCTCTTGCAACGCTCGCTGCTCCAGCTCTGCGAACATGGCATCGAGCTGGGCAGGTGTCGCTCCATCCAACGGCAAGATTTGCGTGAGCGTTTTGTGCTGCTGCACGTCGGTCACGAGCATTCCATAGGCACTGAAGGTGCCGGGGTCACGCGGTATGAGAATTCGCGCAATCCCGAGCTCGGCCGCGATGATGCCGGCGATGGCGGGACCCATGCCGCCGAACGGCAGCAAGGTGAACTCGCGCGGGTCATAGCCGCGCTCGACGGTGATGGTGCGCATGGCGACCATCACATTGGTGGCAAGGACGCGCAGAATGCCCCACGCCGCTTCGATCTCCGACATGCCGAGCGGCAGCGCGATTCGCGTGACGATAGCTTCGCGCGCGCTTGCGCTCGCGATGGGCATGGCGCCGTCGAGAAGCGCAGTGGGATTAAGATGCCCCAGCACCACGAGCGCATCGGTGAGCGTCGGCTCCGTCCCGCCGCGGCCGTAGCAGGCCGGTCCCGGCTCGGCGCCGGCACTCTGCGGGCCGACTTTGAGGACGCCGCCAAGCTCCACGGAGGCGATGCTGCCGCCGCCAGCACCGATGGTGTCGATGTCGACGGCATGGGTGCGCAGGGGATGGTGCGCAATTCTCAGCTCGGACTTGAACAACGGCGCGCCGGGCAGCACGGCCATGTCGGAGCTTGTCCCGCCCGCGTCGAAGGCGATGAGCTTCTCGATCCCCTTCGCATCCCCCAGATGGCGCGCGCCGATCACACCTGCCACGGGTCCCGACATCACCGTCTGGATCGGTGTGCCCGCCAGCATTCGCGCGCTCGCTGCACCCCCGTCGGATTTCATCATCAGCGCGCGGCAGCGGGGGAAGCGCTGGCGTGCAAGCGCATCCAGCGTGCTCAGGTAGGACGATACGGGTGGACCGATATAGGCGTTGGCCACCGTCGAGGCCGTACGCTCGTATTCCCGCCATTCCGGGTTCACCTCGTGCGACAATGATATGTAGAGGTCGGGCGCCATGGCACGGATGATCTCGGCCGCCGCCTGCTCATGCGCCGGATTGGCGTAAGCAAACAGAAAACAGACGGCGATGGCTTCGACTCCCTCGGTCACCAGCTTTGCCACTGCAGTGCTAACGTCCTGATGCGCCAGTGGCTCGATTACCTCGCCGCGTGAACCCAACCGCTCCCCGATCTCGAAAATGCGGTCGCGCGGGAGCAGCATTTTCGGGGCCGGGGCGAAGATGTTGAACACCTCCTCGCCGCGCCACTGCCGACCGATCTCATAGACATCGCGGAAGCCGCGCGTCGTCAGCAGCCCTACCCGGGCGCCCTTGCCCTCGAGCAAGGTGTTGAGCGCAGCTGTTGAACCGTGCAGGATCAGCCGGACGGCTTCAGTCCCAAACTCGCGGGCCAAGTCCGCTGTGATCTGCTCCATCACCGCGGCCGGCTGCGCCGGATCGGAGAGATATTTGCGAATAGCGACAAGCTCGCCGCTATTCTCATCGAAGGCGTTGACATCGGTGAAGGTCCCGCCGACGTCGATGCCGACCCGCAAATTCATGCGAGCGTCATTTCCGCCCGCATTCGCGCGGTTGCCTCGGCGTCTACGGCAAGCTCGGATGTGAGCACCACGCCGTAGTCTTCTCGTGCACGGGCTGGGGAGACATAATTCCGTACGACATCCCCGCGCACGCGCTCCGGGTCGCGTTCGTACGGGCTACCCCAGCCGCCGCCACCGGCGAATTCCAAGGACAAGAGGTCGCCTTGCCGCAGGCGCAGCCCCGCGACTTTCGATGTGAGCGGCCGCTCCGCCGCACTTCCCGGGTTGAGGACGGCTTTGGACGCGCGGGCGGGCTTGGCAGCAAAGATTCCGGGCGATGAGAACTTGAACCGATCCATGCGCAGATTGACGATGGACTCATCGGCCAGAATGCGCCACTGCCGGCGGACCCCGAGCCCGCCGCGAAATGTCCCCGGCCCGCCCGAATCGGTCGCGAGCTCATAGCATTCGACACGGACGGGAAACTCGGTTTCGATCGCCTCGACTGGTGTGTTCATCACATTGACCACCAGCTCATCCATGGCGCTGACGCCGTCGCTGTCGGGCCGCGCGCCGGTGCCTCCGTTGAGGATTTCGTATTGCGAATACCAGCGGCCTGATGCGGGATGGCGTCCCGCGCTCGATAGCGATCCCCCCGCCGCGCTCCCTGGCGCCGGCACGCGCCCAGGTAGCGCGCGCGCGAGCACCCGCAACAGGACCGAGGTCGTGACCTGGCTCGGCCGTACATACATGTTGACCGGCGCAGGAAAACGAGGATTGAGCAGCGAGCCTTCCGGCGGATAGGACACGCGCACCGGACGCGAGAGCCCGTCGTTCACGGGCAGCCGCGGAACAAAAATCATCTTGACCAGGCATTCGATAAAATTGCGCGAGACGCAGGGCCGAAGATTGATCGGGCCGCGCGCCTGCGTATCGCTGTCGAGAATGAAATGCAGCGTATCGCCCTTGACTTCGAGAGAAGCGGAGATGCGGTGCGGCTTGTCGAGGTCTACGCCGTCATCGTCGAGATAATCGGTTTCCGGTCCGTAGATTCCATCCGGCACCGCGCTGATGGCCCGGCGCAGCTCGCTCTCACAAAGCTCCATCCACCTCTGCCAACAGGCGAGCACCATATCCACGCCGTGCTTAGCGAATAGCTCTCTGAATTTGTTCAGACCATAGGTGTTGGTGTGAATCTGCGCCTTGACGTCGCCCCAGGTAACCTCGGGCGTGCGGGTGTTGGCACAGATGAGCGCTTCCACATCCGTGTTGAGCGCGCCGTGCCGAAGAATCTTGAGCGGCGGAATCAAAAAGCCTTCCTGGAACAGATCGGTGGCGTCGCCGCTGTTGGTGCCGGGAACCTTGCCCCCCAGGTCCGGCTTGTGCGCGATATTGCCGATGAAGGCGACCAGCCGCTCGCCGTCGAAGACCGGAGAAATCACGGTCACGTCCGTCGCGTGATTCTGGCAGGCCTGATAGGGATGATTGACGATGAAAGCGTCGTCGGGGTCGATCGCGCCTGCAAAGCGGCGGCGGATCTCACCGACTTGCGCCGCCAGGGGACCGATGTGCAGCGGCTGCGGAATTCCCTGCGCGACCATGCGGCCTTCCCCATCGAAGATGGCGAAAGTGAAATCCTGGCTCTCCTTGATAATGGTCGAATAGCCCGTGCGCAGCATGTTGACGGTCAGCTCGCGCGCAATCTGCAGCGTGGACTGATAGATGACTTCGAGGTCGATGGCGTTCAATTACTTCTCCAGGCCGGCGAGATATCCATCCTGCTTCAGCCGGTCGATGATGCTGAGATCGAGGTAGTCATTGATATTCTTGCTGCCGATAACTGTGCCGATCACGGCGAGCTGATCGAGCACGTTTTGCGCGCCATTGACCGAGGGGGCCGCATCGCGCGGCATCAGCCGCTTGAAATCGGCATAGGTCGCGTCGATGACCTTTGCATCGTTAGTCTTGTATTTCTGCGCGATGAGCTGCTTGGCCTTCGTTGCATCGGCCAGCGCCAGATAGGCTCCAGCAACGTAGGCCCGGACAAACCGCGTGAGCGTGTCTCGGCTTTGCGCCAGATAGCTTTTCGTCACCACCACGGAATCGAAAATCCAGGGCGTGCCGGCAGCGGCAAGGTCGATAAGTGGATTGAAGCCACGCTCCTTAGCCAGCGTTATGCCGGGCTCGATCAGGGGAGCAACATCGATGCGGCCCGCGATCAACGCCCCGAACCGTTGCGAGCTTCCGCCGATTTGCGAAACGGTGACGTCCTGGCGGGTTAGCCCGATCTTGTTGAGCA
>DATBYX010000413.1:0-3575 GCA_036513475.1 Xanthobacteraceae bacterium
GTTCCCTTCATCGCTTCCAGCGGCAGTGCTCAATACCCCGCGTGGTACTGAGCGAGCGCCTGCTTGAATTCATTCATGATAGTATCGGGATTGCCGCCGGCCTTGCGCACGTTGTCGCTCCACTGCTTGTGCAACGGCTCCGCCGAGCTCTTCCAGTCCCCGAGCTGCGCGTCGGTGATGGTATAGACCTCGTGCCCGGGCTCGGCCTTCATCTTGGTGAGACCGGCATGCTCGAACTCCGCCCAGGGATCAGCAAACTTCCCTGCCCACTCCGTGGTGCAGTGATCGTCGATCACCTTTTTCTGCGCGGGCGACATGGCCGCATAGGTCCTCGGGCTCATGAGCCATTGAAATGTCACCGTGTTCATGGGCGCATCCATGTGATACTTGGTCACCTTGTCCACGCCGAGGAGCGGCACCGACCCCCACGGGAAATTGACCGCCTCGGCCACTCCCTTTTCCATCACGTCCCGCACTTCGGTCGCGCTCGCCTGGACGTTGGTCCCGCCGAGGAGCGTCACCCAGGCTGCCACGGTTGCCTGTGAAGGCCGCACTTTCATTCCCTTGATATCGCCGGGAACGACGATCTTCTTCTTGCTGGAATGCCACGTCAGGGGGTCAAGGATGAAGGAGAAAGCAGTATTTGACGTCCTTCATCTCAGTCGCGGCATACTTGCGATACCAGGCGTCGATCGCACGATTGCCGCCCTTGGCGTCGCCAACCAGGAACGGCAACTCGCCCGCAGAGATAATCGGGAAGCGTCCGGGTTGGTAGCCTGGATTGACATAGGTGAAATCGGCGATGCCGTCGCGCGCCATGTCGTAATGATCGAACGCCTTGCCGAGCTGCTGGGAGGGAAAGATCTTCGACTTGAGCGTGCCGTTCGAGTCCTTCTCGATGGAAGTCCTCCATTCCTCCATCGCCTTTTGCAGTGGGTGCGTCGGCGGCACCCAGTGCGAGAACTTGAGCTCGAAGGTCTTGTCCTGAGCGCGTGCGGCCGGCGCCGCGAGCGCGAGCGCCAAGCCTGAAGTCAGGAGTATTCCGAGCGTACGCTTCGCGCGTTGCGACGACATGCCTTGCTCCTCCCGAATTGTCAGATCCAACCTAAGCTCTACCAATTGAGCCCGAACTCGGTAGCGGTGTAAAGGCGCGGATCACCCGCGGGAGAGGCGTTCGATGAGGTCTCGCGGCAGCGGTACCCCTTTCATTTGCCCGCGCGCGGGATCGCCCTTCACCCACACCCGAGTCTCGAACCCCTCGACTGCAACCGTTCCGTCCTTGGTCAGCTGGTGGCGGACATCGAAGCTCGACCGGCGAAATTGCGTGACCGTACTCTCGATCACCACGTCATCCCCGAACCGGGTCGGAAGCAGGAATCGGCAGTGAGTGTTGACCAGCGGATGTCCGTCGAAGTCGTATTTCTTGAGATAGTCGCGCTTGTTCATGCCGAGCGCGCGCTCGATCAGCGCGGAGGTGCTGGCGTCGAAGAAAGCGAAATAGCGCGGATAGTAAATGATACCCGCGGGATCGCAGTCGCCCCACTCGATGCGCACGAGACGGGTATTGACGAGCATCCAGCGGGCGGCGTCAGCGTGGGGCCATGCGCAGCGCTCCGTCGAGTCGGATCACTTCGCCATTGAGGTAGGTGTTCTCGATGATATGCCGCGCCAGGGACGCGAACTGATCAGGACGGCCCAGCGCCTTGGGAAAGGGCACCGAGGCCGCGAGGCTCTTCTGCGACTCCTCGGGGATGGCCATCAGCATGGGCGTCTGAAAGATGCCGGGCGCGATGCAGACGACCCGAATCCCGAATTGCGCAAACTCCCGCGCAGCCGGCATGGTCAACGCGGCCACGCCGCCTTTGGAGGCGGAATAGGCAGCCTGCCCGATCTGCCCCTCGAACGCGGCCACCGAGGCGGCGGTGACGATGACCCCGCGCTCGCCTTCGGCAAGCGGAGGAAGGCTCTGCATGTCCACCGCGGCAAGCCGAATCATATTGAAGGTGCCGATCAGATTGATCTTGATCACCCGCTCGAAATCGGAAAGCGGCATCGGGCCGTCCCGGCCGACGATGCGTTTGGCTGGCCCAACTCCGGCACAGTTGATGAGGATGCGCGCGGCGCCGTGCTTTGCGCGCGCCTCGGCCAGCGCGGCAGCGGACCCCTCGGGATCGGTCACGTCGCATTGCACGGCATGGCCGCCGATCTCCTTCGCGACCTTGCGTGCGGCTTCGAGGTTGAGATCCATGCAGGTGACCTTTGCCCCCGCGCTTGCAAGCGCGATGGCCGTGGCCGCGCCAAGGCCCGAGGCGCCGCCGGTCACCACCGCGGCATGTCCGCCGATCTCCATGCTCGGTTCACCTCTTCAGCTTCCGGGTTTCGGTTACATGTCCGCTCAGTGCGGTCAAGCTTTCGCAGCTAAGCGACTTGATGACAGCCCCCGCAAGGGAATTCCTCATCCGACTGCACTGATGCAGGATAGTCGCCGCAATGCTATGCAGGATCGAGATGGAGTAAATTCCATGTGCCGCAACATCAGGACCCTGTACAATTTCGAGCCGCCCGCAACGGACGAGGAGATCCATGCTTCGGCTCTGCAATTCGTCCGCAAGCTGAGCGGCTTTCGCCGGCCCTCGAAAGCGAATGAGGCAGCGTTTAATCTTGCGGTCGAGCAGGTGGCGCGTGCGGCGCACGAGCTGCTCGATGCGCTCGTCTCCAACGCTCCGCCGCGCGATCGGAAGATCGAGGCCGCCAAGGCTCGGGCGCGCAACGCCGAACGTTTCGGTGATACCCGGCGAACCAATTAGAGGACGATCGCCAGCCTCACCACGCTCTTCCGCGCGGTGACGAGGAGCGATCCGAGCGGAGGCTCGCCATTCCATTCAACCCCAATGTCGATGTTTTGCCGCCAGCCCAGTTGCGGCTTTGGCCGGAGCTGTCGCAGACACCGGAAGAGTTTACGTTGTATCGCGGCACTGCAATAGCGCTGCAACTTGGGCACCGGCCATCGCTGGATTTCGATTTCTTCGCGCGGGTCCTGTGGTTTGAGCCTGCCGAGCAGGCGCCGGCTGACCCCGTCCGGTTCCTCACGTATGTCATGACGTACGCGACTTCGGAAGAGATTGCCGTGGTTCGCCGCTACGTCGAGCTGGATGATTTTCGCGAGGCCCTCGAACATGCGCCGCCAGGCATTATGGACGAGCGGTCTTGGGCCTACTGGAAATGTCGTGATCGGGCGGTATCCGGTGCCGCCGATGCTGTGCCGAGCTATTCCATAGCCTCCCAGACGGTACCGGTCTCAGAGCAGCTTCATTGCAGTCGCGATTGGAAGAAACAGGCGTTGCGAACGACTGGCAAAACGCCGGAAGCCATAACGGGCATAGAATGCCGGGGCGGTCTCGTCCTTTGCATCGACGATGACAGCGAATACAGCGGCGTCCGCCCGAATGGCGCGTTCGAGAGCATCGAACAGCAGCGCCGCCCCAAGACCTCGCCTTCGATATTGCCGATCAACAGCGAGCCGCCCAATCAGGGCCGCCGGGATGACGGGATACCGCGGCAGCCTCCTGCTCACA
>DATBYX010000414.1:0-2942 GCA_036513475.1 Xanthobacteraceae bacterium
GGCTCGCGCGAGCCGGGACCCAGTAGTCCATGGCCGGCGTGAATGCACGAATCGCTTTCGGTTACTGGATTCCGGCTCTTCCTCGCCGGGCGAAGCCCGGCTCGCTCGGCCGGAATGACAGGCAGGGATGTCTGCGGCGTAACGCGACAGCGCGGCCCTCTAGGCGCGTCCTGAGTACACATCAGCCGAATGCGCTGCAGCCTCGGAATTCCATCGCTCACGACGCAAGCCGGCTCGAGGAGGCGAGCGCGCGAACAACCTGCTCCGGCGCTCTGGCGTGCAGGCGTCCGGTCGCGTCCGTGATCCCTATCGCTGCCAGCCAAGCCTCGAATTCCGGCGCGGGGCGAAGCCCCAACAGCGCCCGCACATAGAGCGCATCGTGGAACGAGGTGCTCTGATAATTCAGCATCACGTCGTCGGCGCCGGGCACGCCCATGATGAAGGTGCAGCCCGCGGCCGCGAGCAATGTGAGCAGCGCATCCATGTCGTCCTGATCCGCCTCGGCATGGTTGGTGTAACAGATATCGCAACCCATCGGCAGGCCGAGGAGCTTTCCGCAGAAATGATCTTCCAGGCCCGCGCGCGTGATCTCCTTGCCGTTGAACAAATATTCCGGCCCGATGAACCCGACGACGGAATTGACCAGGAGCGGCTCGAAATGCCGGGCGACTGCGTAGCAGCGCGCCTCCAGCGTCTGTTGATCGACACCTTCGTGGCTGCCAGATGAAAGCTCGCTACCCTGGCCCGTCTCGAAATACATGACATTGCCGCCGACGGTCCCGCGCTTGAGCGCAATCGCGGCTGCGCGCGCCTCGCCGAGCATCGCGAGCGAGATCCCGAACGCGCGATTGCCCGCTTGCGTCCCCGCGATCGACTGGAAGACGAGATCGACGGGCGCGGACCTTTCCATGGCGGCCATGGTCGTGGTCACGTGCGCCAGCACGCACGACTGGACCGGCGCATCGAGGCGCACGCGCATCTCATCGAGCATGGCGAGGAGATCAGCCACGCGCTCGACGCTGTCCGCGACCGGGTTGATGCCGATGACCGCGTCGCCGGCGCCGTACATCAGCCCGTCGATGATGCTCGCCGCAATACCTGCGGGATCATCGGTCGGGTGGTTGGGTTGCAGCCGCGTGGAAAGCCGGCCCGGCAGCCCGATGGTGTTGCGGAACGCGGTGGTCACCCGGCACTTGGCCGCGACCGCGATGAGGTCCTGGAGGCGCATGACCTTGCTCACACCCGCTGCCATCTCGGGTGTGAGGCCGGGAGCGAGCGCAGCGAGCGTTGCTGTGTCGGCCTCCTCGCGCAACAGCCAATCGCGCAAGCCCCCGACGGTGAGGCTGCGCACCGGCGCGAACGCCGCGGCATCGTGGGTGTCGATGATGAGCCGCGTTACCTCATCGCGCTCGTAAGGGACCACCGCGTCGTTGAGGAATTGCGCGAGCGGCGCCTCCGCCAGCGCCATCTGGGCGGCCACGCGCGCGGCTCCGCTGTCCGCCGCAACGCCGGCGAGCTCGTCCCCCGAGCGCGGCGGGGACGCCTTGGCGAGCAGGTCCTTGAGGTCGGCAAACCTGTAGGTCGTCCCGTCGAGCGTGTGCGCAAAGCCCACTGGGTTTGATCTCCGCTACGTCACGATTGGAGCCATTGCTCGAACCGGCGTTGCAGGCGGACGTTGTTGTCCGCCCACCAGCGATAATCGATGGTATGCGCAAGCTTCTCGTTCTCGGGATGGGACGGCATCAGCCGCGCGAGCCGTTCGTCCAATAGCGCAATCGCCTTGGGGTTCTGCGGGGCATAATAAAGAAGGCGCGCGAACACCGCCTGGTATTCGGCACGGCCCATGAAGTCGAGCGCCTGCATGCCGCCCTTCGGGTTGGGGCATCCTGCTGGGACGATCCAGCCTTCGGCATTGCCGGCATAGGTCGCCTCGTTCCAGACGAGCGCAAACGGCGCGTTGTGATCGAGAATGGACTGGGTAGCGCGGCCGTTGGTCATGTGAATGAGGTCGACCTCCTCCTGCTCCATCAATTGCTGCGCCTGGGAATTGTCGGACCACCAGGTCTTGATGTGGGGTTTGATGCGGTCGAGGCTGCGAAACACGCGCTCGACCTCGAGCGGATAGAAAGCTTCGTCCTTGATCCCATCGGCCTTGGCCGCCGCTTCCATGGTCCACACCGCATCGCGGCGCAGCGCGCGGCGGCCCGGGAATTTTTCGACATCCCAGAAATCCGCCCACGAGCTCGGATGATCCGCACCCGGCCATTTCTTCTTGCTGTAGCACACGTTCATGGATTGGCTGGTGCAGCCAATAGCACCGGCCAGGTGCAGCTGCCTCGGATCGAGTGCCGACTTGTCAACTACGCTCCAGTCGATCGGCGTCATCATGCCAGTGCGCGCGGCGATGTAGACTTCCATGCCGGTAAGTCCGACCAGATCGATCTGTTGCGCCTTGGCCTCGTGCATGGCGCGCAGCTTCGCGAAGATATACGGCTCCTGGTATTGCACCGGGATGCCGGTCTTGCGGGTGAATGGATCGAAGAAAGCCTGGGTGATCGCCGCTTTCCAGGCGCCGCCATAGCCGAAATAGGTGACAGGCTGCTCGGCCTGGCTACGGCCGGTGTTTGCGAGCGTGGCGAAGAGCACCGTGGAACCGGCCGCAGTGGTCGCGAGCCCCGTCAGGGCGCGGACAAAATCGCGGCGATCGAGACCGCGCGTTTGCGCCAGCACGCCGCGCAAAGCGGCGCAGACCTCATCCACATCTGCGGCGCTCATCCTTATCGCTCCGTCTTCTTCTTCTGCCGCCCTTTGGCGGAGCGCGGTCCCATCGGCTCTGGCTGGAACGGCCCGTCGCGCATGTCGAGATAGGCTTTGAGGCCGCCGGTGCGCTGCGCCTCGAGCAGGAGCTCGCGAGACTCGTTGTGGGAGGAGTGGGCAAGCGC
>DATBYX010000415.1:0-3546 GCA_036513475.1 Xanthobacteraceae bacterium
TGCGCAAGCGAGCTTCCAACAGATGCCGGTAGGGCGCTTATGGCAGCAATTGCCAATGCGAGAGCGAGTGTGACCTTGGTCAACATCGTCATTCTCCTCGGGACGAAGCCAAAACCAGCTTCTGCGGACTAGATCGCGCAATGCCGCCTTTATTCCACATTGCATTCGAGCGCTCACTTAATCCTCAAGTCGCAGGACACTCCGGTCATTTCGGAACACGCCGCCCGCTAGTTTTCGCTTATTTCGCTTCGTTCTACGCCTCTGGCTGAAACTGTGAACGCGCCAGTCTGCCTGGTGTGAGCTGCTTCACATCTTCGCATCGAGCCCACGCTTAAATCAGCCTGCGGGCGCTTGACAGTCTCAAGCGTGCGTCCATTCCTCAGCACTGGCGCCGGCGAGCGCCTGCACCCGCGCCTCGTCGGCGGCGAGCTCGGCCGCAGGACCGGAATAGACGATGCTGCCGTCATCGAGCACGTAGGCGTGGTCGGCAATCTCCAGACTCATCCTGGCATTCTGCTCGACGAGGAGGACCGAAATCCCTTCGCTGCGCATTTGCGCGACAATGTGAAAGACCTCGCGCACGATCAGCGGGGCCAGCCCCTGCGACGGCTCATCGAGAATGAGCAGCTTGGGGTTGAGCAGCAGGGCGCGGCCGATCGAAAGCATCTCCTGCTCGCCACCGGAAAGCTGGCGCCCACGGTTGAGCTTGCGCTCGGCAAGCCGCGGGAAAAGCTTGTAGACGCGTTCGGCGACCCAGGGGCCCTTACGCTGCAGCGGTACTTTCAGGTTCTCTTCGACGCTGAGATTGGCGAAGATGCGCCGCCCCTCGGGAACATAACCGACACCCAACGCGGCGATGCGAAACGTGGGCCAATGGGTGGTCTCGACACCGAAGATCGTGACCCGGCCCTGGCGCGGCGGAGTAAGCCCCATAAGGCTGCGCAAGGTGGTCGTCTTACCCGCCCCGTTGCGGCCGAGGAGCGCGGTGATCTTGCCCTCGGCGACGTCGAGCCCGACACCTTGAAGGATGTGGCTCTTGCCGTAGTAGGTCTGAAGGCCTTCGGCAGTCAGCGCGGCGGTCATGCGGCCCTGCCCAGGTAGGCTGCCTGCACCGCTTCATTGGCGGCGATCTCCTGCGGGGTGCCATCGGCGAGCAAACTGCCCTGGTCGAGCACGGTGATCCGGTCGGCAAGATGAAAAACGACCCGCATGTCGTGCTCGATCAGCACGATGGTGAGCTTGCCCTCGCGATGCAGGCGGCGAACGAGTTGCGTGATCTCGTAGGTCTCCTGGTCGCCCATCCCGGCGGTCGGCTCGTCAAGCAGGAGGAGATGCGGCTTGAGCGCCAACGCCATCGCAATCTCGGCGGCGCGCTGATCGCCATGCGCGAGCTCCCCGACAAGGCGTTGGGCCTTGGATTCGAGTCCCGCGAGCTTGAGCGTCTCTATGACCCGACGCTCTATGCCCTCGCGCTCGGCGCGACTCATCCACGCACGCAGGCGATAGCCGCCCGCGACCTCGGTGCTGATCCGCACATTCTCGAACACGCTGAGCTCGGGAAAAATCTCCGTGATCTGGAAGGTGCGGCCCATCCCGAGGGTAACGCGCTGATGCGCGGGCATCGCAGTCACGTCGCGGTCGTCAAACAGGATCGTTCCCGCGGTTGGCCGGAAAAAGCCGCTGATCAGATTGAAGAAGGTGGTCTTGCCGGCGCCATTCGGTCCGATGATCGCGCGCAGCTCGCCCTTGGGCACCGAGAGCGAGATATTGCGCACCGCGGCGAGGCTGCCGAAGCGCTTGCTGACATTCCTGACTTCGAGGACGGTCATTTTGCGGTCTGCCGAATGAAACCCAACAGGCCGCGCGGGAAGAACAGCACAACCGCGACGAACAACATGCCAAGGAAGGACATCCAGTTGATGGTGATGCTGGAGAGATAATCCTGCAGCACCACGAACACGGCAGCCCCCAGCAGCGGGCCCCAGAAATTGCGCATGCCGCCCATCACCGCCATCATGACGAAATCGCCGGACTGGCTGTAGTGCAGCCCGCGCGGGTCGGCGAAGTTGTTGACCAGCGCGTAAAGCGCGCCGGCCAATCCCATGAAGAAGCAGGAGAGCGTGAAGGCGATCCAGATGTGCCGCTCGACCGGGATGCCGAGGAAACGCGCCCGGCGCTCGTTCTCGCGGATGGCAATCATGGTGCGCCCGAACGGCGACCGCAGGATGAATGCCATGACGGTCACGGTGACGGCAAAGCAAAGCAGGACAAAGTAATAGAACGCATTGGCGCTCGACAGGATATCGATGGAGAAGAGGCCGAGATCGATCGGCTGGCGGGAGAAGCCGCGCAAACCGTCGTCGCCCCCGGTCACCGAGCTCCATTGGAACGCGATGTAATAAAACACCTGTCCGAACGCGATCGTGACCATGGCGAAATAGACGCCGCGCCGGCGCACGAGCAGCACGCCCAGGAGAGCGCCGGCAATGCCGCCGAGCAGCATGCCGCAGAGCAGCGACAGCGGCGTGCTCGGCGCCAGAAACTTGAGCGCAAAGCCGGCGCCATAGGCGCCGAGCCCGAAATATGCTGCATGGCCGAACGAGAGGACGCCGGTAAAGCCCAGCAGAAAATTCACCGACATCGCCGCCAGCCCGAGCACGAGCACGCGCGTCCCCAGCGCCGTGTAGCCACCGAGCGGCACCATCCAAAAGGGAGCGAGCAGAAGCGCCGCCCAGATGGCGGCGAGCGCGATCAGCTTGCGTGCGTCCCCTTCCCCTCTCACGTCAGCATGCCTTCCTCGCCGAGCAAGCCGCGCGGTCGGACGAGCAGCACCAGAGCCATGATCACGTACATGATCGCTTCGCTCGCGGCGGGCAGGAATACCGCGGTAACCCCCGAGGCGACCCCGATCAGCAATCCGCCGAGCAGCGTGCCGGTGAGGCTGCCGACCCCGCCGACGATGATGGCGATGAAGCTCGGCATGAGGAGGCCCGTGCCCATGGTCGGTTCGAGACCGAGCTGGCCTGCCGCCAGCACGCCACTGAGCCCGGCGAGGAATATGCCCATGGCAAAATTGAGCGAGCGCAGCATGCGCACGTTGATGCCCAAAGCCGCCACCGTCTCCAGGTCGAGCGTACCGGCGCGGATGCGGATGCCCAACCGCGTATACCGCAGCAGCAGGAACAACAATGTCACGGAGATCACCACCATCACGACCATGAACAGGCGATAGCCGGTGATGAAGAAGAAATCGCTGCTCAAGGGCTGCGCCAGTACGGCCGGGATGGTCACCGGCTTTCCCTGTGCTCCCCAGATGAATCGCGTGCCGTCCTCGATGATAAAGGCGAGGCCGAAGGTGAGCAGGAGGCTGTAGAGAGGGTCGCGGCCATAGAGCGGCCGGATCAGCACCCGTTCGACCACGAGACCAATGAGCGCCGTGAGCGGCGGCGCGATCAGGAGCGCGCCCCAGAAGCCCACGTATGGCGTGATGGTATAGGCAATGTACCCGCCGATGACGAGAAATCCGCCATGGGCGAAGTTGATGAC
>DATBYX010000416.1:0-3140 GCA_036513475.1 Xanthobacteraceae bacterium
GCGCCGATAGCCGCATAGCCACGAATGTAGCCCTCGGCGCTGCTCAACGTATAGACCTTGTCCGGGCAGATTTCCCGTGCGCGGCTGCCGAACGGCTCCCAGATGAAAAACGCGGAAATGTCGCCCTGACACAAGGCCGTCGGGAGAACCTGACCGTCAAGGTTGATGACTTTGACGTCGCTGTCTTTGATGCCGTTCTTCTTGAGATATTCCGAGATGAAAAACGACCCCGTGGAGCCGACGCGCGTGGCGATGGTCTTGCCGATCAGATCTTTCGGCTGTTTGATCTCCTTGCGCGCGGTAGCGAGGTAGCCCTTGGAGTCGCGTTCGATCACGCTGATGACCCGGTAGTCCTTGTTCACGGCGAGCCAGTGGCCGACCGCCGGCAAGTCACCATGGGTCACGAGATCCCCTTGACCCGCACGGAACGTCTGCAGGGCGGTAGTGCCGGTCGGAAACAATTCAAATTTAACGTCCAGCCCCTCTTCCCTGAGATAACCCTGGCCGTCAGCCATCTGGATGGAATCATAGAGCGGCGCGGGGCCGATGAACACGGTCAGCTTCATCCGTTCTTGCGCCGTGCTTGCGGCTATCACACCGAGGGTAAGGCCCGCGGCACCCAATGCTCCCCAGAGCGCCCGCACATCCCGCCTCTTTCCAAGTGTCCACATATCGTCTCTCCCGAGGGTAAGGCAGCACAATCTCCGCTATGACAGTTCTTCCTGCAAGCGGGTCCCGGGATTGCAAGCGCAATCCGGGCTACGAACAGCCCAGATTGAGCCGGCAACAGTCATTGGCTTTGACCCCGGCTGCGGGAAGCAATGTCGAGCGCTGCCAGCGCGTACACTTTGGTTCCTTCCACAAGGTCGGTGACAGATTGATGCTCGCCCTCGGCCGGGTCAAATCCCTCGCCACCGGTGCGCAGCCGACCGGACACGCCATAATTCACCGTGGGTACGTCATATCGGTTCATGTGTGCCGCATCGGAGTAGAAGTTCACGCCTCCGACCCGCGGCTCATTGCCGAAGACCTCGCGGTGCGCCGCGCTGATGCACTCGACGACGAGGGAGTTACGCTCGATCCAAGTGCCCGGACCGGTCCCATAGAACTCGACTTCGCACACGAGCGACGGATTCTTGCGCTTTAGCTCGGCGAGCCAGGTTTCCAGCTCGGCCTTGAGCTGGACGACGGTTGTCGCCGGGCTCAGTCGCACATCCATGAAGATGTCGCAGAACACCGGGACGCGAGAAACGCGCCAAGGCCAGCCGCCGCGAATCGCCGATACAAGCACGTTCGGCTTCATGCCTTCGAATACATTGCGGTTGCGATAACCCTCCGCCCATTCTCGCAATCCGTTGTAGACGAGCATCGACTTCTCGATGGCATTGACGGCGCGATCCTGGAACGCCGTGTGCGCCATTGTGCCGTGCGTACGGAACGCCACCCATACCGTGCCGAAATGCCAGGGAGTGACTTGGAACGCCGTCGGCTCGCCGAGAATGCAGCAGTCCGCCGCCAAGCCGTGGCGCAGGAGGTGAAGCGTGCCGATGCCGTGCCCGGCATAATCGCACCCCCTGAACTCGTCCACGGGCCCCGTCTCGATCTCCCCGCTCACTCCGGCAATCAGGATGTCGCCGGGCAGCTCGAGGCCGGCTTTCATGATCGCGCGTACGGCCTCGACGTAGGCGGCAATTGCGCTCTTCATGTTGTTGGATCCGGCGCCATAGATCCATTCATCCTCGACGATGTAGGACTGCGTCTTGAAGCCACCACCTGTGAGGATGGTCTCCTTGCCGCTGTAGGAGGTGTCGAGATGGCCGTTGAAAAGGAGCTTGAGGCCGTTGCCGGCCCCGCGCAGCTCGCCGAGGGCGTTGTAACGGCCCTCGCTGATTTCCTGCAGACGCGCGTCAACTGCACGACCCGGTCACGTTCAATGTTCGCCAGCACCCGGCCCTTGTCGCTTTCGCTTACCGCCATTCTCAGCCTCCCTGTCAACCGATGCCTGAAAGCAATCCGGCGAGCAGGCGTCCGCGCAACGCGAGACTTTCGATGTTGATGTGCTCCTCCAACGTGTGCTGACCGCCTCCGCCGACACCGAGCCCATCAAGCGTTGTGATGCCCATCGCGCCGGTCAAATTCGCGCTGCGGATCTCATGCGAGACCCCGTTCACGCGAAGCGACGTCATAGCCGATGTTGCGAGATCATAATTGGGGTGTGGCGCACAGCAGAAGGCACCTGCAATCTAACCTCGCGGACTAACGGACACAAATCTGTCTATCCGCCAAGAAAGCATGGCATCATCCGCGGCAAGCGGGCCCGCACTGCCTGCGAGTATTCGAGCAAGCCGAAACGGACTTCGAGAGGCAAAAGATCGGGAGGAATGGATTGTGAAGCTCGTTACCTGTGAACTTCGAGAGGGGTCGTCGCCGAAGCGCTTCCTGGGGGCTTTGCTGACCGATGACGTGCTTGTCGATCTCGGCGCCGCTCAGAGCACCATGGCTACGAGCGGCAAAACAGCCGTGCCGTTCCCAGGCGAGATGCTCGCGTTTCTGGCGGCAGGCGAGGCGGCCCTGACAGCCGCCCGGGCCGCACTCGATCACGCCAGATCGGTGGTGGACGGAAGCGCTGTGGAGAAGGCGCGCGCGCCAGATGGCCGACGGCTTGCGTGGAGGCGTCAGGAGGTCCGCCTGTTGGGAGCCGTCCCACGCCCGGGCAAGATCCTGCATACGTCCGTCAACTTCCGCTCGCACAAAGAGGAAGTCGCGAAATCCTTTCGTGCGCCGGAATGGCAAGCACACAACTGGGGCTCCTTCCATTACGAGCATCCGACCGGCTTTCTCCAGGCGCCATCGTCGGTCATTGGAACCGACGCGGAAGTCGTTATTCCGCGGTTTACCAAGCAACTTGACTACGAGCTCGAGCTGGGCGTCGTCATCGGCAAGCGGGGCAAGTACGTGTCGAAAGAAGAGGCGCTTGATCATGTGGCGGGCTATTGCGTCTTCAACGACATATCGGCCCGGGACATCCAAGCCCGCGAGCATGCCAACAAGGTGATCCTGCTCGGCAAGAGCTTCGATACCTCCTGTCCGTTGGGACCGTGGCTCACGACCAAGGACGAAGTCGGCGACCCGCAGAATCT
>DATBYX010000417.1:0-5170 GCA_036513475.1 Xanthobacteraceae bacterium
TCGTAATACAAGCTGCGGGCGCGGTTGCGGCCGTAGTTGGCATAGCCCGCGATGGTCTCGCCGAAGGCAAGCACGGCGATGCGGCTGCCCTTGCGAATGGCGCTGTCCCACCATTGCGGGCCGCGCCGGTTGATCAGCTTGTCGAGCTCGGGTCCGGGAATGACGCCCTGGTACGCCCCCCTCCAGGCTTCGTCATGCGTCGCCGCAACAGCCGTTGCATCTGACGGCTTGGCGCGACGGACCTCAATCAGGATCGTGCTCATGTGCTGATAAAAGCAAGCACGCGGCTCTCCTTCAAGAGCTATGTTTAACCATAGGTTAACGGCAGCGGGGCAGGCGGGGATTTCAGGCCTGCGATTGGCCTTCGGCAACTGCATAAACCCGCGAAAAATCGAGAGAAGTTGGCCGCGTCACAGTATGTTGCCGTGACGACACGCAGCGCCGGGAAAAATTGTGCAGCTCCCGTCGTGGCTGCCCCTGACTGACGCGTGAAGCTTCGTCGGGGAGCAGAGCGCCGCGCAGGGGTACCCGCGGGAATGATTCGGGGTCAGTGAGATGGCGCCGCGGGATTTACGCCGCCCGCTCCTTGCGCCGCACCTCTCGTTTGCGATCGTTGGGATCAAGCAGCTTCTTCCGCAGCCTGATCGCTTTAGGGGTGACTTCGACCAGCTCATCATCGCCGATATAGGCGAGCGCCTTCTCCAGGGTCATCTGGATGGGCGGAATGAGACGCACGGCCTCGTCCTTGGAATGCGTGCGGATATTTGTAAGCTTCTTTCCCTTGAGCACATTCACTTCGAGGTCATTGCCGCGGGTGTGCTCGCCGATGATCATGCCGCGATAGACCTTCCAGCCGGGCTCGATCATCATCGGTCCTCGATCCTCCAGGTTCCAGAGCGCATACGCGACCGCCTCGCCCTGATCGTTGGAGATCAGGACACCATTGCGCCGGCCCGCGATCTCGCCGCGGTAGAGCTCGTAGGCGTGAAAGAGCCGGTTCATGACCGCCGTGCCCCGGGTGTCCGTGAGCAGCTCGCCCTGGTATCCGATCAGGCCGCGCGTGGGCGCATGAAACACCAGACGCGAGCGACCGCCCCCTGAGGGCCGCATCTCGACCATCTCGCCTTTACGGTTCGAAAGCTTCTCCACGACGATGCCGGTGTGCTCCTGGTCCACGTCGATCACCGCTTCCTCGATCGGCTCCATCAGCTCGCCCTGAGCATTGCGTTCGAGCAGCACTTTCGGCCGCGATACGGAGAGCTCGAATCCCTCGCGGCGCATCGTTTCAATGAGGATGCCGAGCTGCAGCTCGCCCCGCCCCGCGACCTCCATGGAATCCTTCTCGGTCGATTCGCTGACCCTGAGCGCGACATTGCCTTCGGCCTCGCGCAGCAAGCGCTCGCGGATCACCCGGCTTTGCACCTTGTCGCCTTCGGTCCCCGCGAGCGGAGAGTCGTTGATCCGGAACGTCATCGCGAGCGTCGGCGGATCCATTGGCTGTGCAGGGAGTGCCTGAGTGACTTCGGGCGCGCAGATCGTGTGGGAAACGGTGGCCTGCGGCAGCCCGGCAATCGCTACAATGTCCCCGGCGGATGCTTCCTCCACTCCCGTGCGATCGAGACCGCGAAAGGCCAGCACTTTCGTGACGCGGCCTTCCTCGATCTGCTTGCCGTTGCGGTCGATGACCTTCACAATCTGATTGGAGCTCACCGTACCCGAGGTGATGCGCCCGGTGACGATGCGTCCCAGATAAGGATTGGCTTCGAGAATGGTGCCAAGCATCCGGAATGGTCCCTCCTCGACCTTCGGCGGCGCGACGTGCGCGAGCACCAGATTGAACAGCGCAGCCATGCCGCGGTCCTTGGGGCCTTCAGCTGCCGCCGCCATCCAGCCCTGCTTGGCGGAGCCGTACAGGATCGGAAAATCGAGTTGCTCCTCGCTCGCATCCAAGGCGGCAAAAAGATCGAATACTTCGTTGACCACGGTGGCCGGCCGTGCATCCGGCCGATCGACCTTGTTGATGATAACGATTGGCTTGAGCCCGACCTTGAGCGCCTTGGAGACCACAAATTTCGTCTGCGGCAAGGGCCCTTCGGCGGCATCCACCAGCACCAGCGCGCCATCAACCATATTGAGGATGCGCTCCACCTCGCCCCCGAAATCGGCGTGGCCCGGGGTATCGACGATGTTGATGCGCGTATCCTGCCAGAGGATGGACGTCACCTTGGCCAGGATGGTGATGCCGCGTTCCCGTTCGAGATCGTTGGAATCGAGGGCGCGCTCGGCAACGCGCTGGTTTTCGCGCAGCGCTCCCGATTGCTGGAGCAGCCGATCGACCAGGGTCGTCTTCCCGTGGTCGACATGAGCGATGATTGCAACATTGCGCAGATTCATGGTGGAATGAAAACCAATGCGGGCCACAAGGGCCCGCTTTCTCCAGGAATATAGTCATCAATCCGCGTGAGGCAATCCGCTGGTCTCTTCCGCTGGTCTCGCGCGGGGAGTGCGGCAACAGGAGTTCCGGGATGCCCGAGAAACTGACCGGCAATGCGCGCCAAGCGGCGCTCGCCAAGCTGAGTGGATGGAGCGAAGTAGAGGGTCGCGACGCCATCAGCCGGAAATTCACCTTCAAGGACTTCAGCGAGGCGTTCGGCTTCATGGCTCGCGCGGCCTTGATGGCTGAAAAGCTCGACCATCATCCCGAGTGGTTCAATGTCTACAACAAGGTCGAGGTAACGCTTGCAACCCATGAGGCGGGCGGGGTCACCGAGAGGGATGTCCAGCTCGCGCAGGAGATGAACCGCTTGGCCGCGGCGTCCCGCTGACCGGGCGACTTGCGGCGTTCCGCTTCCGGGTCCATCTCATACCATGATCCCTTAGGCGCGCCGTGGCCACGCGGGCGCGGACCGCGGCGGCAGACCGCATTGAGCCCTGCGCGCATGGTGAGGCCCTGAATGCGATTTGCCACGCCACACGCGCAGGAATTACGGAGCAGACGAATGTTCACTGACGGTACCGCCGCATGGGGCGCTGGTCAGGACACAGCTGAGAAGGCTGACCGCGTCCGGCGCGAGTTCTGGGGGAAGGCAAAGCGCGTCGCCGCAGGGCTGCCGTTCGCCGAAGATCTTTTGGCGGCATACTACTGCGCCTTCGATCACAACACGCCGCTACAGGTAAAAGCCGCGCTGGTCGGTGCCCTCGCGTACTTCGTCCTGCCTTTCGACTTTGTTCCCGACGTCCTTCCGCTGGTCGGTTATGGCGATGATGCTGCCGTCTTGCTTACGGCCATCAGGATGGTAGCCGGACACATGCGTCCCGAACACCGCACCGCGGCGCGCGCCGCTCTGGCGGAGATTAGAGACCAGAGATCAGAGGACAGATAGCGGACGACAGTAGTCGGATGGGAAAGATATCTGTCGTCCGTCATCTGTCGTCGGACATCTGACATCTAACCACCAGTTTGCCCATCACCTTGCGATCGGCCAGCGCCTTGAGCGCCACCGGGGTCTCTGCAAGCGAGTACGTTTTCTGAATGTGGCAGGAGAGCTTGCCCTCCGCGCACCATTGAGCGAGCTGGCCTAGGGCTGCTTTGTATTGCTCGGTTTCATGCCGAACCCAGGCGCCCCAGAAAATTCCAAGCACGGCGCAGCCCTTCAGCAGGATGAGATTGAGCGCAACCTTCGGAATTTCGCCGGCGGCAAAGCCGACGACGAGGTGGCGGCCTCCCCACGCCAGGGAACGCAGTGCCGGCTCGCTGTAGGGACCGCCAACCGGATCGAACACGACATCCATTCCATGCTCTCCCCCGATCTTCTTGAGGGCGCGACGCAGATCTTCCCGGCTGTAGTTGACGATGTGATGCGCGCCATGGGCGCGCGCAAAGTCCAGCTTTTCATCGTTCGAAGCACAGGCAATGACCCGAGCGCCCATGATGCGGCCCAACTCCACCGCCGCAAGCCCCACTCCACCTGCTGCGCCAAGCACGGCGAGGCTCTCGTTCGCCTGCAGGTGCGCGCGGTGCTTGAGGGCGTAGTAGGCGGTGCCGTACGTGATCGTGAGCGCGGCGGCGCGCTCGAAATCGAGACCGTCCGCGAGATTGACAATGCTGCTCGCTGAAACGGCCGTGCGCTCCCGCGCGGCGTTGAAATTGGTGTACCCCATGACGCGGTCCCCAGGGGCAAAGCCGGTTACTCCGGGTCCGATGCTTTCGACAACACCTGCAAACTCCCCTCCGGGCGAGAATGGGAAGGGTGGTTTGGTTTGGTACTTGCCGGCGATGATCAGGGTGTCGAAGAAATTGAGGCCGACCGCTTCGACTTTGGCTACGATCTCCCCCGGGCCCGCTACGGGATCGGGAATGTCCGCGAGGACGAGATCGTCAGGGGTACCAAACCGGTGGCAGAGGATCGCTTTCATGGCGGCGTTGCTCGACAGGGAGGGGATTTGTTCGCCTTCACATTGCCGGATTTGGCCAGCATTGGCTTGATGTTAGCTGAAATTGCGGACTTCACGGAGACGGACCGATGACTTGGTTTCGCATGGCCGCGGGTGCCCTGTGCATCGCGCTCGCCGGCTCGCTGCCTTCTCTCTCGTTGGCGCAGCAATCGGCGCCGGCGCAACAACCGGCTCCTCCTGCCAAGCCTGCCACGCCCAAGCCTGCTGCGCCGAAGGCGGCGGCCGCCAAACCCGCCGCGACCGCCCACGCCGCCACAGGGGCCGCGACCGATACGCAGCCGACACTGCTTGGGCAGTATGCCGACTGGGGCGCGTATACGGCATCTCCCGGAGGTAACAAGATCTGCTTCGCACTCGCCAAGCCAAAGAGCTCGAAGACCGAGCCAGCCGGCCGTAGCCGCGATCCATCCTACATGTTCGTCTCCAGCCGCCCAGCAGAAAAGGTCAAGAATGAGGTCTCCGTCGTCGTTGGTTATCCCTTCAAGACGAGCTCGGACGCGACCGCGGAGATCGGCAGTGCCAAATTCGCGATGTATACCCAGAGCGACGGCGCCTGGATCAAGAACGCCAACGAAGAGGCGCGCATGATCGACGCCATGCGCAAAGGGGGCGATTTGACCGTAAAGGGCACTTCGGGGCGCGGCAGCCAGTCCATGGACCAGTATTCCCTCAAGGGACTTGCCCAGGCCCTCGACAAGATCGAGCAGGAGTGCCG
>DATBYX010000418.1:0-4279 GCA_036513475.1 Xanthobacteraceae bacterium
GTTTATGCCCTCCTTCGGGGCCGCCCGCGACTTTTTTGTGCCGATTGTGAACTGGATCACATATGCCCGCGCCGAGATCGGCCATTGTGTAGCTCACCGGATGGCGTAAGCCAATTTCAATGTCCGGGGCTGGCAAGGTCGTTGGCGGTATACTGCGCCGACGGCCTTGTTTTTTCCGTGCCGGTTTCATCCGAAACCCCGCCCGCATCTGCCCCGGATACCCGCAGGCTGGTGATTTGCCTTCAGCAGAGTTTGCTTGCTGAATGCGCCACCATATCAAGCGAGGAAATCCACCATGAGCGCCGGCCCCTGCTGACATCAGATATCATTGGGCTGACAAAAATCCGCGCCGTTTTCGCACCGCGGCTTCATGACCGCGTCCGCCGCCATCACCGCAGGCAGAGGGTTTGCGAGAGCAGTTCAATTCGCTGCAAAGCAGTAGAATAGGCCTGCGCCGCCAACCCGCTGCAAGTTCGCTTGAGAACAGCCCGGTGTTTTGTGTGAATAGTTCCAGAAATTGGGGCCTTGGGTATTTCCGATCAAGTCGTGGTGACCGACGACGGCGCTGCCTTGACCATCCGTGCTGCTAGTCCAGTTGCTGCAGGTCGCATCGTCTACTCCTGCCACGGCTGTGCCGTCCTGCTGGGTGCCAGTCAACATGTCATGTTGGTTGGGCGTATCAACACGCCCTTTGACCGGCATGCCTCGTTCGTCGAGCCCTGTTTCCTTGTTGATCTTATTGTTGTTGCTGTGCAGGTCGAAAAGATTCGATGCGATTTGGACACCCTTGGCGTTGAACCAAGGCCCATTGCCAATCCGGTCTTTGGCATTGACCCCGTCTCGGCCCTTTGTCGAGAGATAGGCGTGCCATGTCTTGCCGCCGGCGCCAACGGCCTGCGCAAGGTTCTGGCAATGGCGGTCGGCGCCTTCAAGTCCGCCCAGGTCTCCTCCCTTGCCGAGCCCAACGCTGGTGATGAAAAAGCTCATGGTATTTTGCTGAGCTTGCGCGAGCGTCGTCACGCCAATTGCAAAGAACAGAACAGACATGGTTGCCAGTGAACACTTTGCTTTGGTCATTCCAGTCCCCGTAATCTGGCTCAACAGCTCGTCGGCATCAGCTCAAACGACAGGCCTGCTGGCTCAGTTTCGCCGGGTTAAATGAGCCACGGAGGCCAGCCAGACGCTTGGCTGCTGATCAGTCTCGTAGTACGTTTTTGGACCTTTAGAGAAGTAACGTTTTTGCGCATTCAGATTTGCCAGACACGACTTGCTTACGGACGGAATTACCGTCGTTAGATGATGCCTCGCTGAGCTCATCGACGGCTACCAGAAATCCAGCTTGAATTACATCGACGACGCCAATGCGACGCAGCCCCGGGGGTTTGCATGAGCAGGCTTATCAGTGCGGCAGCTTTCTCGATTGTAGTGGCCGCTGTTTCGACGTTCGGCGCAGTTTCTCTGGCGCAAGGTGTGCAGACAACTGCTGCCGTGCCGCCGCTACAATCACCATTGGCCGCCACGGTTGGTGAATTGAAAAATTTGCGCCTTGCGCGACCGCTATCGCGCGACGAGGAGGCTGCGTTGAGGTCCTTGGATCACTTCAAGGAGTGCGAACTTTGTCCAGAAATGATCGTGGTCCCCGCAGGTTATTTCTTGATGGGGGCGAAGGATGGCGAACCCGGAAGTACCCCCGACGAAAGGCCTCAGCACGAGGTATACTTCGCGCAACCATTCAGCGTCGGCCGCTTTCCCGTGACATTTAGTGAATGGGACGCCTGTGTGGCAGCGCGGGGCTGCAGCTACCAACCTACCGACCAAGGTTGGGGAAAGGGAAGGCGGCCGGTAGTTAATATCCTATGGGATGATGCCAAGGAATATGTTGCCTGGCTTTCCCGCACTACCAGCAGACCCTATCGCCTTCTTAGCGAAGCTGAGCGCGAACATGTCGCACGCGCTGGGACAACGACGGCATATTGGTGGGGAGACTCGTTCTTTCCCGCGCAGGCAAATTGCGCTCCTGCCGATTCCGACCTTTCTCCTGCGAGCATTAGCGACTTACCGCAACATATCGCGAGCGCGCAAACCTTGCCGGTTCAGTCATTTGCTCCCAATCCCTGGGGGCTCTATCAGGTCCACGGCAACGTCTACGACTGGGTCGAGGACTGCTGGAATGACAATTACAGTGGAGCGCCTTCTGATGGCTCGCCCTGGATGAGCGGCAATTGCAGCCGGCATGTGCTTCGCGGTGGCGCCTTTAGCCGAAAGCCTCAGGCCGCTAGATCCGCTGCTCGTATATGGTTCGGCCCCCCCAATCGCCTGGTCTACATGAGCGTCCGCGTTGCCAGAACGTTGGAGCGGTAATTGGTCTTGTTGTTTGCCGCCGATCCGCCCAACCCGCTCTGGCCGAAGAGCCCGACCCAACTCGCACCCAAGATGAAGGCGCCGGTGCTTGGCCTTTACGGCGAGGCGGATACCGGCATTCCCGTGGCCCAGGTCGAAGCACTGAAGGCCGCCTTGGCGGCCGCGAGCAAGCCTGCCGACTTCAAGATCTATCCGGGAGCGCCGCACGGTTTCCATGCCGACTATCGTGCAAGCTACCGCAGGGGAGCCGCCGAGGATGGCTGGAGCCGGATGCAGGCCTGGTTCAAGAAATACAACGTGCTGGGCTGAGGCTCCGCTACCAGGACAGGGCCCGTTCGCGCAAAACCTGCTTATTCGTCGGGATATTTACGCGGCAACGTCCGAAACGTTGGCCTGATCGGTCCGGTCCTCGAACATGCTCGCGAACAGGTGGGATTCGCGGTCCGGGCCACCGACCTGAAGCCGGCGCACCGAAATCGTGCGTCGTCCCCTCACCGCATCGATGGATACGCCCGGTAGCGCTACCGCGAACTTAAGTGCACTCCCCGTAGTGTAACGGATATGGAAGACAACCGGGTCCGCCGCAACGCAGCTTGGTGGCGATTTAAGCATTTGGTAACGCTGACAATCCGGTGATAAT
Organism: Xanthobacteraceae bacterium; assembly: GCA_036513475.1. Classification (GTDB taxonomy): domain Bacteria; phylum Pseudomonadota; class Alphaproteobacteria; order Rhizobiales; family Xanthobacteraceae; genus VAZQ01. Next base: position 3,002 of record DATBYX010000418.1, read on the forward strand.
CCTCCGGCGGGAACCAGGCTGCCGCGGGGAGTAGAAAACGCTTGCGCAAGCTGATCGCATTCGACGACGACACGTTCGACAAGCTGAAGCAGCTCGGTCGCGACCGAATGGCGACCATCCAGGAGCTGGCGGACGAGGCGTTCGCCGATCTGCTCCGGAAGCACGGCATTCCGATCGACCTGAAGGACGCGCTCCGCAAAAGCGCGTCGGTCTCGAATGCGCCGGTGCAAAAGGACACGAGGTCGAGCCCTTCAAGGAAGCCGAAATCCTGAGAGATCCCGCGCGCGATGGAAGCGGCGCAAGCGATCGTCAGCCGATCTTCTTCAGCCCCTTGTTGTATCGCGCCCCGTTGGCGACGTAGAATTTCGCCGCACTTCCCATCTTGGCAGCCTGCGCCGGCTCGAGCGTGCGGATCACCCGCGCCGGCGACCCGATGATCAAAGAGTATTCGGGAAACTGTTTTCCCTCTGTGATGACGGACCCGGCGCCAACAATGCTGCCGCGGCCGATTCTCGCGCCGTTCATCACGATCGATCCCATCCCGACCAGCGCGTCATCCTCCAGCGTGCAGCCGTGCAGGATGACATTGTGGCCGACCGTGCAATTCTGACCGATCGTCAGCGGAAAACCCATATCGGTGTGGCAGGTCGAATTGTCCTGCACATTGGCCCCTTCGCCGATCTCGATCCATTCGTTGTCGCCGCGCAGCACCGCGCCGAACCACACGCTCGCCGAGTTCTTGAGCCGGACCTTGCCGATCACGATCGCGGTGTCAGCGATGAAATAGTTCCCTTCCGCGGGAAGTTCGGGCGCCTGCCCGTCAAGCTCGTAGATCGCCATCATGCGTCTCCTGTTCGCGGAGACTGTGGCATAGGCTTATACTTCAGGCCAATAGTCCGGCGGCGCGCAACGTCATCAGGAAAAACGTGCCGGACATCATGCTCCAGAACCCCGCGAGCACGGTTGCCAGCATCACGAATTCGGCACGGCGGCGCTCGACCTTTGCGCCGCGCAACGTATTGCGCATGATGATGAAGGGCGCGGCAAACACCAGGAACGGCACCGCCGCAAACGTCCTCGGCGCGACGCCCTCCTGCAGCAACCCAAACCCGGCGGGGCGGTGCACCAGCGCTTGATATCCGCTGGCGAGGGCGCCGGCCAACGCGAAGCCGATGCAAAGGGAGAACAGGGAATTCAACGCATCAGGCGACATGGCACGGTCTTCCGCTACAAGAACTTCTCCCTGCTTCGCAAAATTGACCGCGGGCCGCCACATCA
>DATBYX010000419.1:0-10834 GCA_036513475.1 Xanthobacteraceae bacterium
CCCCGTCCGCCAAGCAATAGCATCCGCAGCGGACGAGAGCTCGCGGGGCCGGTTTACCATCTGGTCCTTATCCGTCAGAATTCCTAGATAGAGCGTGCGGGCTCTGCGCGCTGGCAAGGCCAGCTCACGTAGCGCTCACAACAGGCTCGCCTGAAGCAACATCGCGGCCCGATAAGGGCCGCGGACCTCTTTGGGCGCTGATGGACGGATAATTGAGGGCATGATCGAAGGCGCTGAACACAGGTCGCGTCCGCGAGAAGAAAGCTTGGTCGATCCGTTCGGACGCGCCATCACATACCTTCGCGTTTCAGTGACGGACCGGTGCGACTTCCGGTGTGTGTACTGCATGTCGGAGCACATGAGCTTCCTGCCGAAAGTCGACCTTCTCACCTTGGAGGAGCTCGATCGGCTGTGCAGCGCCTTCATTGCCCGAGGCGTGAGGAAGTTGCGTCTGACCGGTGGTGAACCCCTGGTGCGCCGCGGGATCATGACATTGTTTGGTTCGCTCTCGCGCCACATCGGCTCAGGTGCCCTCGACGAGCTCACCTTGACCACCAATGGCTCACAGCTGCCGAAATTTGCGAGCGAGCTGGCAAGCCTCGGCGTCCGCCGTATCAATGTCTCGCTCGACACGCTCGATCCTGACAAGTTTCGGGCCATCACTCGATGGGGAGAGTTTGACAAAGTACTGGCCGGCATCGATGCCGCGCTTGCCGCCGGGCTCAAGGTGAAAATAAATGCGGTCGCCCTGAAAGGCGTCAACGAGGACGAGTTCCCGGCACTCATCGAGTGGGCGCACGGACGCGGGATGGATCTCACGCTTATTGAGGTGATGCCGCTTGGCGACGTGGGAGAAGGGCGTCTCGACCAATACCTGCCCCTCTCGATTGTGCGGGCGCGTCTCGGCGGGCGGTTCACCCTCGCCGATATCGATTACCGCACTGGCGGGCCTGCACGCTACGTGCGCGTGGCCGAAACGGGCGGTCGGCTCGGCTTCATCACGCCGCTCACGCACAATTTCTGCGAGTCTTGCAACCGCGTGCGCGTCACCTGCACAGGCACGCTCTACATGTGCCTGGGTCAGGAGGATGCGGCGGACCTACGCACTCCGCTGCGCGCATCGCGAGGGAACGAGCTCCTGCATGCTTCCATCGAGGAAGCCATCGCTCGCAAGCCGAAGGGCCATGATTTCGTCATCGACCGACGGCATCGACGGCCCGCATTGTCGCGTCACATGAGCGTGACCGGCGGTTAAGCCGATCCTGCCCAGGACGTGCAAAAGAAAGCCCGAGGAGGAGGCCCCGGGCGTGGCGAGACCGCATCTCGTTGGATCACCCATCGAGTTTTATGCGATCTTGCTGCTGGACTATTGGCAGGATCAATCCAGCGGCGTGTCGTCCTGATCAATATGACCGGCCGAATTTGTAATTCAGTCCGACTTTGACCGTGTTCAGCTTGATATTGAGGCTGCCGGTGGATGCCGCCGGAAGCGCACCGTCATCGTTGATCAGCGACGTGGCATAGGTCTTCGAACCCAGGTCCATATAGAGGTACTCGCCTTTGAGGGACCAATTCGGGGCGAGCGCGACCTCCAGGCCGCCACCTATGGTCCAGCCGCTGTGGTTCTGGGTATCGGTCACCGCGAGCGGCACAAGGCCGGCGATGGCATTGGTTGCCTGCGTCGTCAGCTCGTTGCGAGCCCAAGCCCAACCGCCGGTGAAATACAGCATGAACGGCGTGGTTCCCCAGGTGGATGCGTAGCCCAATCGCCCACGCACCGTGCCCAGCGCTGTCAGCTTCTGCTCATAAAGCCCCAGCACTTCCAGCTCAGCCGGGTCAGGTTCGAGCACATGACCACTGCCTTGGATCAAACCCCATGACCCATCGGCTTCGATGCCCACGACCCAGTTGGAGAACTGATAATTCATGCCGATCTGGCCGCCACCGAAGCACCCCCCGCCGTGGCTGGTGGGAAAAACGAATGCCGAACCAGGCTCGCCGGGATCCGCATCGGCAAAGCCTGCGACGTAATCCTTTTTGTCGGCGCCACAGCCACCGTTGGCGCCGATGTAGATGCCGGTCCAAGTGAAACCTGGGGCAGCCGGAGCTCGGTAGACCGGCTGTCTCATCGCCAGATCCGCCGCGTGTGCCGCGTCTATTGCAAGCACGATCGTTGCCGCACTCACCATCAGCAATTTCCGCATCGGTCCCCTCCTTGAGCCAAAACATAGCTTGCGTTCTTAACGCACGTTCGCCGCCGAGAAGGGTGACCTTCGCGCCACACCGAGCAGCAGCGAGAGGACAACAAAGATCCGGAGGAGCTAGTTCGGATGCAAATTGTTGTTTTTTCTACGTAATATACTGAAAGCGTAATTACTAAATGTTATAGTTAACAAATCGTCTGTTATAATTTACATTACGACACTGTTAATGTGGTAGATGACTTTGCTCGGATGGGCGCTCGCGATCATTGGCGGGGAGCAACATCATAACCGCCTCCCCTCCGCTGATCTTAGAACAGGTTTCGATGAGATCGAATCGCGCACGGGTCTGTAGGGTGGGCAAAATCGCTGGCGTGGATGAACAGGTCGCACAATTTCAATAGCGATCCCCGTTCGGAGCCGGGGACAGGTTTTGCCCACGCGGCACGCCGAACGCGTGGGCATCGCGCGGACCGCTGCTGCATTGCCTTCAGCACCGAGCAGACGCGTGCCCACCCTACGAATCTGCGATCAGGTGCGATTTCGATTGCGTACCAGATAGGTGTCGTAAGTAAGCTCCGCGACCTGCCACCATAAATATTGGTCATTGCGGAAAGCGAGCAGCGCTTCCCAGACTTTCTTGAAGTCGGGATTGGCCGCTGAAACTTCGGCATAGAGATCGAGCGCCGCTCGCAAGGAAGCGTCCATAATCGGCTGAGAAAACGGCCGCAACTGCGCACCGCCTGCTACCAGCCGCTTGAGCGCTGCCGGATTGGCAGCATCGTACCTTGCCTGCATCCATTCGTTGGCCATGGACGAGGCAGTACGGATGATGGATTTGTACGCGGGCGGCAACTCGTTCCACTTATCAAGATTGATGAAGTTGTGGATCATGGGCCCGCCTTCCCACCATCCCGGATAGTAATAGTATTGCGCGACCTTGTGGAAGCCGAGCTTCTCGTCGTCGTAGGGACCAACCCATTCGCAGGCGTCGAGCGTGCCCTTCTCCAACGCCGGATAAATATCGCCGCCGGCGATCTGTTGAGGCACCACGCCGAGCTTGGAGATGACTCGGCCGGCAAAGCCGCCGATCCGCATCTTGAGACCGTTGAGATCGGACACTTCCTTGATCTCCTTGCGGAACCAGCCGCCCATTTGCGCGCCGGTGTTGCCGGCCGGAACGCCATAGATGTTGAATTTCCGGTAGAAGTCGTTCATCAACTCCATGCCGCCGCCAAAATACATCCATGCCGTCTGCATCCGGCTGTTGAGTCCGAACGGTATGCAAGTCCCGAACGCAAACGTCGGATCTTTGCCAAAATAGTAGTAGGATGCGGTGTGGCACATCTCGACCGTCCCGCTCTGCACGGCATCTGCGGCTTGCAGGCCGGGGACGATTTCGCCCGCAGCAAAGACCTGGATCTGGAACCTGTTGTCAGTTGCCTCCGCCACGGCTTTGGCGAAGGCTTCTGAGGCTCCGTAGATGGTGTCCAGCGACTTCGGATAACTGGACGTAAGCCGCCATTTGATCTGCGGCATGGACTGGGCGATGGCGGGCCTGGCGAGTGCAGTTGAGGCGGCAGCAAGCCCGGCCGCCTGCAGCAAGTCCCGGCGCTTCATGTCACTTAAGCCCGCGTCCCGGTGCGGATCATGAAATTGTCGTAGCTGAACTCCGCAACTTGCCACCACTGGTATTCGTCGTTTCGAAACGCCTGGATGGAATCCCAGATCTTCTTGTAATCCGGATTCGTGGCGGAGGTCTCGACGTTGACCTCTTGCGAAGCCTTGAGGCAGGCTTCCATGATTGCCTGCGAGAATGGGCGCAGCTGCGTACCCGCTGCCACCAAGCGCTTGAGCGCGGCCGGGTTGCGCGCATCGTATCTGGCGGTTTGCTCGATATTGGAGAGTCCTGCCGCCGCCGTGACGACGGCCTGATAGTTCTTAGGCAGCTCGTTCCATTTCGCCAGGTTGATCATGAAATGGTTGGCGGTGCCGCCTTCCCACCAACCGGGATAGTAGTAGTACTGTGCCACCTTATGGAAGCCGAGCTTCTCGTCGTCATAGGGCCCGACCCACTCGGCCGCGTCGATAGTGCCTTTCTCCAGTGCCGGATAGATGTCGCCTCCGGCAATCTGCTGCGGTACCACCCCGAGCTTCTGCAATGTCGTGCCGGCCCAGCCGCCAATGCGGAACTTGAGGCCCTTGAGATCATCGACGGTCTTGATCTCCTTGCGAAACCAGCCACCCATCTGCGCGCCGGTATTGCCGCCGACCAGCGAGTAGACGTTGAACTTCTGGCCGAACTCATTCATCAGCTTGAGGCCATCGCCGTCATAGTACCAGGCGTTCTGCTGGCGGGTGTTGAGGCCGAACGGCACCGCACAGAACAGCGCCCAGGTTGGGTCTTTGCCGATGAAATAGTAAGTGGCGGTATGGCAGGCCTCCACGGTGCCGCTTTGCACGGCATCGAGCACTTGCAGACCGGGCACGATCTCCCCCGCGGCAAACGATTGAACCTGGAACTTGTTGTCCGTCGCTTCCCCAACATATTTGGAAAAGGTTTCGAGCGACCCGTAAAGCGTGTCGAGCGATTTTGGCCAGCTCGCTGTCAGCCGCCATTTGATCTCCGGCATGGACTGGGCAATGGCTGGCGCGGCGACGGCGGATGCGGCCAGACCGCTGCCGGCGACCTTGAGAAATGCGCGACGTTTCATTGGGCTGTTCCTCCGTGCTTGCGGGACGCCTTGGGCGCCACGGGAGCGCCGGCGCCCCGTTCCGAAGGCTAAATAGGCGGGTCGAGCGATCAGGCGCAAGAGGAATGCCTGCGGCACATCCATCCGCAATCGAGGTCACAGGCCATGCGATTGCGATGGATCCGCGCCCTGCGGATGGGCAGGAATGAGGTCCTGCTCTTGTGTTTCAGGCTTCGATGACGATCCTGGGCGCCGCGCGCCCGCCCGCTTTGAGCTGATCGCGGACTGCGGCGGCGATGCTGCGGTAGGTGGCGGCATGAGGTCCGTCCGGCTCGGTTGCGACCACCGGCAAGCCCGCGTCGGATTTTTCCCTGATCGCCATGTGCAGGGGCACTTCGCCCAGAAACGGCACGCCCTGCCGCTGCGCCTCGTCCCGCGCGCCGCCGTGGCCGAAAACATCGGAGCGGGTGCCGCACTCGGGGCAAAGGAAGTAGCTCATATTCTCCACGATCCCGAGCACTGGGACATTGACGCGCTTGAACATGGAAATCCCGCGCCGCGCATCGATGAGGGCGAGATCCTGCGGCGTCGATACGATCACGGCACCTTTGAGCGGCACCTGTTGCGCCATGGTGAGCTGGGCGTCGCCGGTCCCAGGCGGCATGTCCACCACCATGATGTCCAGTGTCCCCCACTCGACCTCCCGGAGCATCTGCGTGAGTGCGGAGATCACCATGGGACCCCGCCAGATCATCGGCGTTTCCTCGTCGATGAGGAAGCCGATGGACATCACGGAAAGTCCATAGCGCGTGATCGGTTTGAGCCGGGTCCCACCGATGGTTTGCGGGCGCTCCCTGATCGCAAGAAGCCTCGGCATGGATGGACCGTAGATGTCGGCATCGAGAATCCCCACCCGCAGGCCCAAGGCGCTCAGTCCGAGCGCCAGATTGACCGCGGTGGTCGACTTCCCCACTCCGCCCTTGCCTGACGCGACCGCGATGATCGCCTCTACGCCGGGTATGCCCTGCAGGGATTCGGCGCGTCCCGCGGCACGCGGCGGCGGACGAGGCGCAGCGCCGGTTTTACGCTCCGCGGTAAGCGCCACCAGGGCGGATTGCACGCCCGGCAGCGCCCGTACCGCTGCCTCCGCTCGCTCGCGTATCGGCTCCCATGCCTTGACCGCATCGGCGTCGACGGTGATCGAGAAAAACACCTTGCCATCGCCGGCCACGACTTCCGACAGTGTCCCACCGCGGGGGAGCGGCATGCCGTCAGGGGATTTCACGCCCTCGAGCGCTGCGAGCACCTGCTCCTTTGAAACCGGCATGAGATCCTCGCGAAAGAGTTGACAGTCTGCGCCGCGGCATCGCAATCACACGGGATATAGGCATGGAGAGCAGAAATGGCGAAGGTGGCGTTTCTCGGTCTCGGCGTAATGGGCTATCCGATGGCGGGGCACCTCAAGAACAAAGGCGGACACGAGGTCACCGTGTACAACCGCACCGGGGCGAAGGCCGAGAAATGGGTTTCCCAGCACGGCGGACGCGCAGCCCCGACCCCGAAGGCCGCGTCCGAGGGGCAAGACTTCGTTCTATCTTGCGTCGGCAATGACGCAGACCTGCGCGAAGTGACTCTCGGACCGAATGGGGCTTATCAGGGCATGGCGAGAGGCGCGGTGTTCATCGACCATACCACCGCCTCGGCCGAGATTGCGCGCGAGCTTCATGCCGAAGCGAAAAAGCACGGCTTCGATTTCATCGATGGTCCCGTCTCAGGCGGCCAGGCCGGCGCCGAGAACGGTGTCCTGACGGTCATGTGCGGCGGCGATGCCGCCCCCTATGCGCGCGCCGAGAAGGTGATCGCGGTCTATGCCCGCATGTGCAAGCTTCTCGGAGGTGCCGGTGCCGGCCAGCTCACAAAGATGGTCAACCAGATTTGTATCGCTGGCCTGGTTCAAGGCCTCTCCGAGGGAATTCATTTTGCGAAAAAAGCAGGACTCGACGTCGATATGGTGGTGGAGACGATATCGAAGGGCGCCGCTCAGTCCTGGCAAATGGAGAACCGCTACAAGACCATGATGGCTGGGAAGTTCGATTTCGGCTTTGCCGTCGACTGGATGCGCAAGGATCTTTCTATTTGCCTCGGCGAAGCGCGCAAGAACGGCGCGAGCCTGCCCGTGGCGGCGCTGGTCGATCAGTTCTATGCCGAGGTGCAGAAGATGGGCGGTAGGCGCTGGGATACCTCGAGCTTGATCGCACGGCTCGATCGATAATCAGCTCAAAACTCCAGGATCGCGCCGTCATGGGCGGCAAGAAGCCCATGGGCGCGCACTTCGTCCAATCGCGCCAGCATGGTGGGATTCATATGGGTGAGCATGATCCGGTGCGCATGCAGATTGCCCAATTTCTCCCTGAGAATCTTCCAGGTCACGTGCCCGCTCGCAGGTCCCGATTCTGCGTAGCATTCCAACATAAAGAGATCGGCCCCTTTCGCAATTACATAGAGCGCATCTACCCATTCAGTGTCGCCGGAATAGGCGAACACCTTCTCACCATCGGAGATGCGGACAGCGGTCGAGGAAGCACCGGAGAAATGCGATACCTCAGCTGTAGTCACTGAATGGCCCAGAAACTCGCTCGATACCCCTACAGCGAATTCCATCACGGACCAGGAAAACCGCCACTTGTTGAGGGTGGACAGCGGAAAGAACACCTCACACGCCTGATAGAGCCGCGCCCTCGTTCCAGGTGGTCCGGCAATCACGAGCGGCCGCTCGCGTCGGGCGAGAAACTGAGCATCGAGCAACAGGAAGGGGAGCCCGCCGAAATGGTCACCATGCAAGTGCGAGAGCAGGATGCCGTCGATCTGGTTCGGATCGATGTTGCGCGCCTTGAGCGCAATCAGGGATGACGCACCAAAATCGACAACCAATACCCCTTTCGCTGTTTCGAGGAAGAAGCAGGTATTGAATCGTCCTCCCGAACCGAAGGCATCCCCCGATCCGAGGATGGTAAGACGCATGAATCAGGCTGCAGCGCTGGGGCGGACCGAAAGCTCCGCATGCCACCGACTGAGCTGCTTGAGCTCATCCGGGACCGTGAGCTTTGCCGGCTTCATGAAGCCGAGAGCGATGAGTCCGGTAATATCCGCGACGCTGAAGGTATCGCCCGCGATGAAGCGGTGCTGCGCGAGCTCAGTGTCGAGCAGGGTAATGAATTCGAGGATCCGCGGCTTGTTCGCTTCAGCCCATTCCGAGATCTGCGGCACCTCCATCGCTTTCATCGCTGGATGGGTGTGTCGAAACACATGAGAAACGGGGAAGAGGAGGTGCAGCTCGAGCCGGCGATTCCACATCTCGATGCGTGCGATTTCAAGGGCGGTGCGGCCGAACAGAGGAGGATCAGGCTGTAGCGCCTCGAAATAGCGACAGATCGCAATGGATTCGGTGATGACGGTGCCGTCGTCGAGAACAAGCGCAGGGACGCGCTTCAAGGGATTGATTGCGGCATAGGCCACCGACATGTGCTCCAGAGCCCCGAGATCGACCTGCTGAAGCGGGACCTTGATCCCTTTTTCTGCCAGAAAAACTCGCGTCCGCCGAGGATTGGGCGCGCGCCCGCCATCATACAGCTTCATGCCTTGTCCCTTCCGCCGGCTCTGGGTGGTCAGCCCAATGGCGGTTCACATTCAAGCGCCCGATCGCCGCTCCGCGCAAGCGATCGTTAACCACTCGATTGAACCGCACTCTTAGTGCCGGCAGTTTCTCGCCGAGCCCGAGGGTCAAATCAATATCAGCGGCTGGCGATTGCGCTTCATCCTGCTCGATCTTCTTTGGCCTCTCCTGGATGTTCATCCTCATTCGGCCGGTGGGAGTCGAGGACGCATCAGGCACGTTCATGCCGTTCGTAATGCTGCTCGTCGTTGTACATCCTGGCCATCATGGCCGTCACCACGCAAGGCTACTTTTCGCTGCTCGCGCACCGGCTCTACTCTTCGACCCTCGCTACCCTCGAAGCAAGAGCGGAAAAGCAGACTGCGCGCATTGCTGTTCGGACAGCCGTAAGACATACAGTCCCTCGTGCGCCGCCTGTTCTCGCTCCTGTTGGCGATTGCCGCGATCGTGCTGTTCATCCTGCTGCTGCGGCAGGATGAAGGGGCCTGGGCCGAGCTCGTCCGCTGGGATGAGTCATCGATCGAGACCAAGATCATGGCGCTCGCGCTCGCAGGGATCGTGGCCGTTGCGCTTTATCGCTATCGGTTATCGCACGTCCTGCGGTCCGCCATTCTGTGGCTCTTGATCGCGCTCGCGCTGGCGCTCGGCTACACCTATCGCACCGAGCTGCGCAGCGTGGCCGACCGGGTGCTCGCGCAATTCCTGCCTGGCCGTGCGGTGACCAACGGCCGCACCGTGCAGATTGCCCGGGGGGCAGGTGGAAGCTTCTCCGTCGTGGGGCAGGTCAATGGTGCGCGCATCAGCATGGTGCTCGACACGGGAGCGAGTGCTGTCGTGCTTACCCATGAGGCGGCGCGCGCTGCAGGCTTGCCGCTCGAAGTCCTCAAATACTCCGTCAACGTCGATACGGCGAACGGGTTGGCGCGCGCGGCGCCCGTCACTCTGGACCGGGTTTCCATAGGTGGACTCACCGAGCGGTCCGTCCCGGCTCTCGTCGCCTCGCCCGGCGCGCTGCGCACGAGCCTGCTCGGCATGACCTTCCTCAACCGTCTGGAGAGCTGGGAGGTTCGCGGCGACCGGCTGCTGCTGCGGGGATACCCGTAGGCCCGAGATGCCCGATTCCTTTGAGCATCATCCGAGGAGGCTCACGATGAAGCGCACGCAGACGAGCAAGAGAAAGCTGCCGAAGGCGATCTCGAGGCGACGCTTGGACAGGGCGTGCGCAAGTCGGGCCCCGTAAGGCGCGGTGAAGCTGGAGATCGGCGCCATCACCGCAAATCCGATAAGCGAAACGAAGCCGACCGACAAAGGCGGCATGAGCGCCTGCTGCGGGAGTCCGGCAAGCACATAGCCGATTGTGCCTGCAATGGTGATCGGGACCCCCAGCCCGGCGGAGGTCGCCACCGCCTTGTGCATCGACATTCCGTGCAGCGTCAGGATCATGTTGGAGATCGAGCCGCCGCTGATGCCCATCAACGCGGAGCAGAGGCCTACGCAGAAACCGTACCCGAGCATGCCAATGCGGCCTGGCAGCGAATCAGCCAGCCGCCAGTTCTCCCGGCCCAGCAGCAGCTTGGTTGCAATTACACTGGCGATCAGAACGAAAGCGAGCTTGAGCAAGGCGCCGGGTGCGAACGCGGCAATGGCCGAACCGATCGCAACGCCCACGATGGCCGGCACGGCCCACGTGCGCACCACCTCCATGACCACGGCGCCGCGCTCACGATGGGCCCGAAAAGACAGCACATTGGTCGGCACGATGATGGCAATCGAGGTGCCGATGCAAAGTTGAAATCGCACCTCGTCGGCAACGCCGAGCGCGCCGAACACTTCGTACAGAACGGGGACGATAAGCGCTCCCCCTCCGATTCCGAACAGTCCCGCCAGGAGCCCGGTGACCAGCCCTCCCGCCACGATCAATGCTGCAAGCAGCAGAAGCTCGCTTATCGGCGCACCGAACATCACTGCGCGCTCCGAATGGAGTGGTGGAGCGCCGTGACCAGATCGCTTATTTTTGCCTTGCTTATTTGTCTGCGGCGACCATGCTGCCGATCTCGCGGCAGCAAGCGGCGGCGCCGAACCTCAATACGGCATCTGAACCGACCAGAGCGCCGGTCGAGCCGGCGCTGCTCCCCTGCCCTCACCCCGCCACCGGGGGCGCGGTGCCTTCCACCTGAACCCGATATCCGGACCGCACGTTGGGCCAATAGTCCCAGATCGCCTTATGATGGGTGCAGCGGTTGTCCCAGAAGGCGATGGAGTGAGGG
>DATBYX010000420.1:0-37798 GCA_036513475.1 Xanthobacteraceae bacterium
CGCGGAAATGAAGGCCGATATCGATGCCGCCCGAGCGGAGACGGATACGGCCAAGCGAGCAGCGCTCTACCACAAGGTCGTGGAGCATGCGCGAGAGCAGGCGTATATGGCTTGGCTGATCCTGCTCAATGATATCTATGGCACAAGTGATCGGCTGGCGTGGGAGCCGCGCACCGACGCCAAGCTGCTCGTCAAGGAAATGAACGTGAAGAAATGAGGGCCGGAGCGGGCACAGTGGGGGATGCAGGCGCCGCGCGTCCGGTGCCCTGAGCGCGCCGCGCTCCGCCCGATGGCTTCGCACCCTCGATAGGAGACAAGTGCCCGTGGGTGCTTTTGTCATCAGACGCCTCTATCACGGAATCTATGTCGTTCTGGGCGTGACCATCGTGGTGTTTGTGGTCACGCGCGTGATTGGCGACCCGGTCTCAGCCATGTTGCCGATGGAGACCTCCGCGGCGCAGCGCGCAGCCTTTGCCCAGCAGCTCGGACTGGATCGTCCGCTTTATATTCAGTTCATCGATTTCTTGGCGGATGTCGCACATCTGAATCTGGGCGAGAGCCTTTGGCAGCATCGTCCGGTCACGCAGATCGTGTTCGAAAAGCTGCCGATCACGCTTTATCTCGTCGGCACCGCCATGGCGCTCGCGATAGTATTGTCGATCCCGCTGGGCATTATGGCGGCACTCAAGCCGGGCCGCATTGCCGACCGCATAACCGTTGTGCTCAGCCTCATCGGCCTGTCGGTTCCGCAATTCTGGTTGGGTGTGCTCCTCATCCTGCTGTTTGCCGTCGACTTGCGGTGGCTCCCGACCTCCGGCAGCGGCGATGTCAGCCATCTCATCTTACCCGCGCTGACGCTCGCAGTCCCGGCGATGACCCGCATCCTGATGGTGGTGCGATCCTCGATGATGGATGAGCTCAACACGCAGCACATCAAGGTTGCAATCGCAAAGGGGTTGCCGTTTCGCCGTGTTATCGGCGTGCATGCACTGCGCAACATCGCCATTCCGGTGATGACGCTCGCCGGCTGGGAGACGGTGCGCGCGCTCGCCGGCTACTCGGTCGTGGTTGAGGCGGTATTCGCCTGGCCCGGTCTCGGCCTCGCCGCCGTGCAGGCGATCGAGCGCCAGGACCTGATCTTGCTGCAAGGGATCGTTTTCTACGTCGCCGTCATGGTCGTCATCATCAACATCGGCCTCGATCTCGCTCAGAAGCTCGTCGATCCGCGCGTGAAGTTCGGTTGAGATGTCGAGTACAGGTGTTCAAGTGTTCAATGCGCCGCAATTCGGCACCACCGTGTCCGGGCCCAGGCGACCAGGGGAGCTGACGAACGCGCTGCGGGCTCTTGGCCGGGAGCTGTGGTCCGATCGCGTGAGCTTCATCGGCTTCCTCATCCTCCTGGCACTCGTGCTGACCGCGGTTTTCGCCCCCCTTGTCGCCCCATTCGATCCCACTGCCCAGTCGTTGCGAGCCCGGCTGTTGCCGCCGTTCTGGCTGCCACGTGGAACTATCGCGCATCTTTTAGGTACAGATTACCTCGGCCGCGATGTGCTGAGCCGACTGATCTATGGATCTCGCGCCTCGCTCGGCATCGGGGTGTCGGTGGTGGCGCTGGCCGGCTCCTTCGGCGTGGTGATGGGGTTGGTTGCGGGCTACCTCGGCGGACGCACCGACAGCGTGATCATGCGCGTCATCGATACCCAGATCGCCTTTCCCGGGCTTCTGCTCGCGCTCATCATTCTCGCGACCATCGGCCCCACCCCGGCCACCGTGATCGTCGTTCTCGCCCTCAATGGCTGGATGGTCTATGCGCGCATGACACGCGGCATCGTACTGTCGCTCCGCCAGATGCCCTTCGTGGAAGCGGCCGAGATGATCGGTTGCAAGCCGCGCCGAGTGGTGTTTCGGCATTTACTGCCGAACCTGACTTCGCCGCTCCTGACCTTGATGATGCTGGAATTCGCCCGCGTTGTGCTGGCGGAAGCTTCCCTGTCGTTCCTCGGCCTGGGGGTTCAGCCGCCGGCAAGCTCCTGGGGGCTCGATGTCGCGACCGGGAAGGCGTACATCTTCAATGCGTGGTGGCTCGCCACCTTCCCGGGCTTTGCGATTGCGCTCACCGTGCTGGCAATCAACCTGGTTGCCAGCTGGGCTCGGGTGACATCGGATCCGCAGGAGCGTGAGAAACGCTTTGCCCGCCAATTGCGGGCGCTGATCGGCACGAACGCCGCGCCCAGGCCGGCAGCATCGGCACACGCAAGCGCGGGACAGAATCTCCTCGCCATCCGCGATCTCGTCGTTCACTTCCACACGCGCGGAGGCACGCTGCAGGCGGTGCGCGGCCTCACTCTCGAAGTCCGACCGGGAGAGGTTCTCGGCATCGTGGGCGAGACCGGTTCGGGCAAGAGCGTCACCGCGCAGACAATCATGGGGCTCATCAACGTGCCGGGTGAGATCTGCGGCGGCGATATTCTCTGGAAAGGGCGTTCGCTGCTCGGACCGCAAGGCCAATCATATGCCCGCGAGATCCAGGGCAAGGAAGCCGCAATCATCTTCCAGGACCCGATGACGTCGCTCAACCCACTGCTCACGGTCGGGACGCAGATCGGCGAAGTCTTGCGTCATCATCTCGATCTCTCCGGCGCTGCGGCGCGCACCCGCACGATCGAGCTCCTTTCGCTTGTCGGCATCACGGCCCCGGAGCGCCGGATGGCGCAATATCCGCACGAGGTCTCCGGAGGCATGTGCCAACGGGTGATGATCGCCATGGCGCTCGCGTGCGAGCCAGAGCTCCTGATTGCGGACGAGCCAACCACGGCTCTCGACGTGACCATCCAGTCGCAAACCCTGGATTTGCTCGCCTCGCTCCAGGCAAGCCTCGGGCTCGCCATCATCCTGATCACGCATGATCTCGGCGTGATTGCCCGCATGTGCGATCGCGTCGCGGTAATGTACGGCGGACGCATTGTGGAGGAAGGGGCAACGGCGGCGCTGTTCGAGCGGCCGCTCCACCCCTACACCGTTGGTCTGCTGCGCTCGACCCCACGGCTCGCCGCGCAGAAGCAGAGGCTTGAATCGATCGAAGGCACGCCGCCCAATCTTCTGAGCCCTCCGGTCGGCTGCTGTTTCGCCGCGCGTTGTGCGTGGGCAAAAGAGCGCTGCACAGGAAACGATCCCCCTCGGATCCTCAGGACCGACGGACGCAGTGCCTCATGCTGGCTCCTGGAGGACGCGGCTACTGACTACGTTTTGTCCGACTCCAGAGCGCAATCCCATGCTTGAGGCTGCGCCGCGGCTTTCGTCCGCGCGAGATGCAACGCGCCCGCTGTTGGCAGTCGAAGCAATCAGCGTGTTTTTTCAGCTTCCCGCGCAGGCCCTGTTCTCCCGGAAATCCTCCCGACTGCACGCCGTGGAAGACGTGAGCTTCACGCTCGCGCCGAGGGAGACGCTTGGTATCGTCGGTGAATCCGGATCCGGCAAGACAACGACGGCACGCGCGGTGATGCTTCAGGTCAGGCTCAACCGGGGCCGGATCCATTTCGACGGACGCGACGTCACCGATCTTGCAGGCGAGGAGCTGCGGCGCATGCGCCGCCACATGCAGTTCGTGTTCCAGGACCCTTATGGAAGTCTGAATGCGCGCATGACCGTACTCGATACGGTGGCCGAACCACTGATCGTGCATGGCTTGGCCAAGCGCCCGAAGGATGCTCGCGACAAAGTCGTCTCGCTGCTGGAGACCGTCGGTCTGCCCGCCGATGCTCTTGATCGCTATCCCCACGCCTTCTCCGGCGGACAACGCCAGCGCATCGGCATCGCTCGCGCCCTTGCCATCTCGCCGGAACTCATTGTCGCGGATGAACCGGTATCCTCGCTCGATGTTTCCGTACGCGCGCAAGTCGTCAACCTGCTGCAGGATCTGCAACAGCGGCTCGGGCTTACGTACCTCTTCATCGCCCATGATCTCGCGATCGTGCGCCACATCTCGCATCGCATTGCGATCATGTACGCCGGTCGCATCGTTGAGGTGGGCAGCCGAGATTCCATCTATGACTCGCCTCGCCACCCCTACACCCAGGCATTGTTGTCGGCTGTGCTGGAGCCCGATCCCACCGCGGCGCGCGCAAGGCCGCGCCAGCTCGTGGCAGCTGAGCCCCCGAACGTCATCGATCCCGGGCCAGGCTGCCGGTATCAGGCGCGGTGCCAGCTAGCGCGCGACCGTTGCCGACGAGAAACGCCCGCCCTGACACCTCGCACCGCGGACCACCTGGTCGCCTGCTTTGAGCGCTGACAGCGGCGGTCCGTCCCTATCTGGCAATGCGGGTGATCTTGGAGCCTTCAAGCGTCAGATTGTACATGAGGCCCTTCTGATCGAAGATGAAGCCGACGATCGGAGCGCGCACGGTGTTCGTGTCGATGGCACCGCCCGCGCCTATGGCGATGATGGTCACGGACCCATCGACCCCGACTTTCCAGCCGTCTGACCGCTGAAAGCCTGCGAGCGCAGCCTCGGTCATGAACATGATGATGACGGAGCGTGCCTGCGCGCCGAACTGAAAGCCGATCGAGCCGGAAATAATGTTATAATATCCAGCGTTTCTGCCGCGAACCAGCAGAGCGCCCTCCCCATATTCTCCGCCAATCCCAAAGCCCGCCTTGACCACAGTGGGGAAGACCAGAATGGCGACGGCCTTGTTGGCGAGCTCGTGGGATGACCAGACGTCGCGGAAGAACCGATCGAGGGTTGCGCGGACTTCAAAGTCGATCTCCGGCCCGGACGCAGCTTTGGTCCGCGAGGCCCATGAGACAGCTGCGAGCGAGCCGAGGAGGACGGTGCCCACCGCTCGTCTTCGTATCCGCACGGGCATGTCATTTCCCCCCAATGGCTGCTCCAGCCGTGCCTCTCTTATCGGTGTGCCTTGCGGCAAATCGAAGACGTTGACCGCCGGCACCGGCGGCTCGCGGCCCGACGCTGCCCGGCTTGTCGCGCCCCCAACATTGCGGCCTCTGCCGCAGCGCGATAAAGCATCGCCGCTGAAATCTCTGCGTTCGTTAAATCTGGATGGCCCAGCATGAAGAAAGTCTATCCCGATGCCCGCAGCGCTCTCGAAGGTCTTTTGCGCGACGGCATGATGATCATGGCGGGCGGGTTCGGGCTTTGCGGGATCCCGGAAGCATTGATCAAGGCCATTCGCGATTCTGGAGTTCGCAATCTGACGGTCGTGTCCAACAATGCGGGCATCGACGGGGTCGGCCTCGGTCTCCTTCTCGACACCAAGCAAATCAATAAAATGATCTCGTCCTATGTCGGTGAGAACAAGACGTTCGCGCAGCAGTATCTGGCCGGCGAGCTGGAGATCGAATTCAACCCGCAAGGCACTCTGGCGGAGCGCATCCGCGCCGGCGGGGCGGGCGTTCCCGCTTTCTTCACCCGCACGGGCGCCGGGACCATGATTGCCAAGGGCAAGGAGGAGCGCGAATTCGATGGTCAGCGTTACGTGATGGAGCGAGGCCTTGTCGCCGACCTGTCGATTGTTCACGCGTGGATGGGAGATTCCGAGGGAAATCTCGTGTATCGCAAGACCGCACGCAATTTCAATCCGATGATGGCCACGGCGGGTCGGGCAACCGTAGCGGAGGTCGAGCACCTGGTGCAGCCCGGCGATCTAAATCCGGATCACATCATCACGCCGGGGATCTTTGTACAGCGGATCATCCACGTGCCGAACGCGGTAAAGCACATCGAGCAACGCACCGTCCGCAAGCGAGCAGCGGCCGCCGGAACAGGGGAGGAAATCTGATGGCTTGGACCCGTGATCAGATGGCCGAGCGCGCCGCCAAGGAGCTGCGCGACGGCTTTTACGTCAATCTCGGCATCGGCATCCCGACCTTGGTGTCGAACTACATTCCTGCGGGCATGAGCGTCCAACTCCAGAGCGAGAATGGGATGCTCGGCTTCGGGCCCTTTCCGTATGAAGGGGAAGAAGACCCTGACCTTATCAATGCAGGGAAGCAGACGGTCACGGAGATTCCGACGACGAGTTATTTTTCTTCCGCCGATAGTTTCGGGATGATCCGGGGAGGCCACATCGATCTGTCGATTCTCGGCGCGATGCAGGTCGCCGAGAACGGCGATCTCGCCAACTGGATGATCCCGGGCAAGATGGTCAAGGGCATGGGAGGGGCTATGGATCTGGTGGCTGGGGTCAAGAAGGTCGTGGTTGCGATGGAGCATTCGGCCAAGAACGAGCCCAAACTGCTCAAGCGCTGTACCCTGCCGCTTACAGGCGCAGGGGTGGTCGATATGGTCATCACCGACCTCGGCGTATTCAGCATCGACAAGAGGGGCGGGGGTGGAATGACGCTGATCGAGGTCGCGCCCGGCGTTACTCACGACGAAATCCGCAGCAAGACCGAGGCGAGCTTTCGGATAGCCTCCAACTGAGGCCAGCGGCCCGGGGGATCATTGGTAGGATCCAACCGGTTCCGGCATTCTGCGGCGGAGCATGGTCACGAAAGGGTCACAGAGCACTTGCAGAAGGGCCGGTAAAGCAGGGGGCTGGCGACACCGCGTGCGCCAGCTTGGCCCCGTTTTCTGCGTCGGCGACTAGCAGCGGCAAGTAATCCCGGGGAATAGGCGTTCTGAGCATGCCCGTAGGCACCAAACGTCTCGGACTTGCCGTCGCAGCTTTGATCCTGGCCGCAACCTGCGCGTTTCTGATCGTCGCATTGCTCATGCCGGCAGATTCCGTGCGCGATGCCGTGAAGGCGGAGATCCGGGCCGTCACCGGGCTCGAGCCGGTGGTGCGGGGCGGCGTCTCGGTGTCGCTCTTTCCAAGCGGCAGAGTGAGCCTGGAGGACGTGGCACTTGGGGACAACCGCACCGGCGCTACCGCGCTGACGGCCGAGCATGTGCTCGCGCGCCTGCGATTTTTTCCGCTCCTGATCGGGCGAATCGAGATTGCGGACATACTGCTGGTGCGTCCTACCATTACCGTGGTCCTGGACAACGATCGGAGCTCGAACTGGTCGGGTCACCTCGAAGCCTTGGCCCGCAACCTGCAGCTTGCGCCGCCTCCGGCCGCCTCGTTTTCTGAGATTCGCATCGAGGACGGCACCCTCATTCTGCAGGATGAGGCAAACAAAAGCCGAGAGAAGCTGAGCAAGGTGGAATTCGAGCTTGCCTGGCCTTCCATCTCGCGCAGCTTCGCCGCAACCGGCGGATTTGTCTGGCACGATGAGCAGGTCACCGCGAGCATCAGCTTTACCGATTTCGTCGCCGCTCTGCGCGGCGACCGCTCCGGGCTCAAGGTAAGGCTCGCCGGTGCGCCGCTCAATTTCGCGTTCGACGGATACATCAGTCATCGGCCGACATTGAAAATGGAAGGCACTCTCGCAGCTGATGCAACTTCGTTGCGAGATGCCCTGCGCTGGACAGGGCAGCAAGCTCCGCCGGGGGGCGGGTTCGGCCGCTTTGCTCTCAAGGCCCAAGCGAATGTTGTTGCGACGACCATCGGACTTTCCGGCGCACATGTTGAGCTCGACGGCAATGTTGGCGAGGGCGTACTGAGCTTCGATGGCCACCACACGCTCCAGGGCACCCTTGCCGCGGAAGGTCTGGATCTCACACCTTACGTTTCAACGGTTCGGCTGCTGACTGGTGGCGAGCACGGATGGGACAGCAAGCCGATTGCACTCACCGGCCTCGACAGTGTCGAAATCGATCTTCGGGTCTCGGCTGCCCGCGTAGCAATCGCCAGCGCGAGATTGGGACGAACCGCCGTTGCGGCAACGCTGCGCGGCGGGCATTTCAACATGGCCATCGGCGAGTCCGAAGCCTTCGGCGGCCTGGTCAAAGGAACTTTGGGGCTCGCCAAGTCGGGAGCGGGAGCCGACCTGAAGGCGCAATTGCAATTTTCCGACGTCGACCTCGACCAGTGCCTCGGCGAGCTGTTCGGGATCAGGCGTCTGGAAGGGAAGGGCAACCTCGCGTTCGCAATCGACAGCTCGGGCGGCAGCGTTTACGCATTGACCAAGGGCTTGAATGGAACGGCTGCCCTGTCGAGCCGAAAGGGCGCGATCGCCGGCTTCAATGTTGAGCAACTGCTCAAGCGCATCGAGCGTAGGCCGCTTTCGGGACGTGGCGATTTCCGCATCGGGAAAACGCCGTACGAAACCCTCACTGTGAACCTCAAGATCGTCAACGGCATAGCCAACGTCGAAGAGGTCCGTATGACGGGCGCCGCGGTTGGCCTTGGACTGAGCGGCTCAGCATCCATCCCGGAACGCGAGCTTGACCTGCGCGGCACTGCCAGCTTGTTATCGACCAGCAGCACAGCTTTGCCTCCCATCTTCGAACTCCCCTTCATGGTGCAAGGCTCATGGAGCGACCCGATTATGCTGCCGGACCCGCAAAGTCGCATCCAGCGCTCCGGGGCAGCGGCGCCGCTCCTTGACGCGTTGCGAAATCACGGCGTGCCGGACCAGGTCCGCTCTGCCATTGAACGGTTGACGGGCTCTGCGCCGCCCCGCGCTGCCGCCCCGCGGGAGGAAACCCCGGCGCTCGCGGGCACATCGGTCCCCACCGAGGCGAGCCCGGCCGGGGTCGGAGCGCCGCCAAACACCGTGTCAACACCGGAATTGCCACAACCGCAATAAATGGAAAACGCGGCTGGTTTGTCCGCGT
This sequence comes from Xanthobacteraceae bacterium, assembly GCA_036513475.1. Lineage (GTDB taxonomy): Bacteria > Pseudomonadota > Alphaproteobacteria > Rhizobiales > Xanthobacteraceae > VAZQ01. The sequence continues at coordinate 8,684 of DATBYX010000420.1, forward strand.
TTGCTGCCAGTTTGCTAGCCTGGGCGCATTCATCGCCGCTCGAGCTCATCCTGCTCTCGCTATTGTCTGCGCGTCCCGAGACTTCATTATCAGGGATGTCAGAACGACGGCGATGCCGACCACGGCGAGCATGATCGTGCAGATAGCGTTGATCTCCGGCTTCACTCCGAGTCTGATCTCCGAATAGATGCGAATGGGAAGTGTGGTAGCTCCCGGGCCGGTAGTGAAGCTCGCGATGACGAGGTCGTCGAGCGAAAGCGTGAAGGCCAACATCCAGCCCGACGCAAGCGCAGGCAGAATCAAAGGAACGGTGACGCTTAAGAACGTCTTCATGGGGGGGCAGCCGAGATCGAGCGCTGCTTCTTCGAGGCTCGGATCGAGATGCAAAAGCCGTGACCGGACGATGATGGTCACGAAACACATGGTCAGGCTCGTATGCGCAACCGTCACTGTCCAGAACCCACGATCGGCGCCAACAGCAACGAACAGCAGCAGGAGCGCAAGCCCGATGATCACTTCGGGCATGACGAGGGGCGCATAGACCATTCCCGAGAACAGCAAGCGACCGCGAAAGCGTCCTAGCCGTACCAAAGCGAGCGCCGCGAGGGTTCCCAGCACAGTCGCCGCCGTGGCCGAGAGCATGGCAACCCGGATGGTGACCCAGGCGGATTCGAGCATGGCTCCATCGCGCAGGAGCTCGCCGTACCAGCGGGTGGACCATCCGGCCCAAACCGTCACCAGCCGCGACGCGTTGAAGGAGTAAACCACCAGAACGACAATGGGCGCATAAAGGAACGCAAGCCCCAGCGCGATGGAAGCGACGTTGAACGCGGTCGGCTTGTGCATTCAGGCGCGCTCCGAAGGGTCGCGCGTCTGCATGCGCTGATAGAAGAGAATCGGTGTGAGCAGGACCGCGAGCAGCACGATTGCAATGCTGGACGCGACCGGCCAATCCTTGTTCAGGAAGAATTCCGTCCACAGGGTCTGCCCGATCATCATGCTTTGCGAGCTGCCGAGCAGGTCGGGAATGACGAATTCCCCGACAATGGGGATGAAGCACAGCAATACTCCCGCGATCACGCCCGACAGCGAGAGCGGCAGCGTCACCAGCCAAAACGCCCTCCAGCGTGGACAGCCGAGATCGGCGGCAGCCTCGATCAGGCTTTCATCCATTTTCTCGAGGCTTGCATAGAGCGGCAACACCATGAAGGGCAGGTATGAATAGACCATACCGATATAGACGGCCGTGTCGCTGGCGAGCCATGCGGGAGGTTCATCGACCATGCGCAGCATGATCAGGAGCTGATTGAGCAGTCCGTCGCGTTGGAGAATATTGATCCAGGCGTAGATGCGAATCAGAAAAGACGTCCAGAACGGCAGCGCAACCAACATGAATAGCGCTGGCTGCCAGCGGCGCGGGGCACGCGCCATGCCGTATGCCAGCGGGAACCCGAGGAGCAACAGCAGCACGGTCGACATTGCTGCGATCTGGATGCTCCTGACATAGGACACGAGATAAAGACTGTCCGATGCAATGAGAGAATAATTGTCCAAGGAGAGAGCGGCAGCAAAGGTCTTAAGCCCCTGCCAGCCTCCGCCCAAGTCGAGTACCGGGGTGTAGGGCGGCTGGGCGATCGCAGTCTGCGAGAGGCTGATCTTCACAACGATGAGGAAGGGGATGAGGAAAAGGAAAACGAGCCAGAGGTAAGGTATCAGCACAACGACACGCGCGCCGCCGAGACGTGCGCCAGGCAAAACACTCTTCATCGGGTCAGAACTACCGCTGCGTCCTCCGACCAGCTCAGCCACACCCTGTCATCAGACCGGATTCCCTGCTCCGCAATCCGCGTCGTGTTGGGCAGCGTTGCCTTCATAGTGAAACCTGCCTCCAGTCGCACCTTGTAAGCCAAGTGCTCTCCAAGATATGCGATATTGCATACCTTTCCGGTCACGCAATTCGCCTCGCTTGCGGCTGGTCGCTCGCACGAAAGGCGCACCTTTTCAGGCCGCAGCGCCACCCAGACAGTATCCCCCGACTTGCAGTCCGAAGGAGACACGGCACGCAACGGTCCCGCCGACCCGGTTGCTATCATCAGGCCCTCTGGGTCGGTTGCAAGCACCTGGCCTTCGATCAGGTTCACGTCCCCGATGAACTCTGCAATCCAGCGCGAATTTGGACGCTCGTAAATCTCGGCGGGAGCGCCCACTTGCATCAAGCGGCCCTCACTCATCACGCCGATACGGTCGGCCATGGTCATCGCTTCCTGTTGGTCATGGGTCACGATGATGAAAGTGAGGCCGAGCTGCTGCTGCAGATTCATAAGCTCGAATTGCGTCTCGTTGCGAAGCTTCTTGTCCAAGGCTGCAAGCGGCTCGTCGAGCAGGAGTACGCGGGGTCGCTTCACCAGCGACCGCGCAAGGGCAACCCGCTGGCGCTCTCCGCCGGAGAGCTGATGTGGCCTGCGTTTCTCGTAGCCTTCGAGCCGCACCAACGACAGCATCCGCGCAACCCGCGCGGCAATTTCCCTCCTGGAAAGGCCATCCTGCTTGAGTCCGAAAGCAACGTTGTTTTCCACATTGAGATGCGGAAAAAGGGCATAGCTCTGGAACATCATGTTGATCGGCCGACGATGCGGCGGCGCGCCGGCCAGATCCTTGTCGTCGAGCAAGATGCGGCCACTGTCGGGACCCTCCAGCCCGGCCAGCATGCGCAGGAGTGTCGTCTTGCCGCAGCCGGAGGGCCCGAGCAAAGCAAAGAACTCGCCCTCGAATATGTCGAGCGACAGCTTGTCGACCGCAATACCGCTGGAGAAAGCTTTGCTCACCGCCTCGAACCGCACCAGGGGCTCTGCGGGCCTCACTGGCGGCGTATGCTCGGCGTGAGCGGCTAATCCGCTCTCGTGTTCGGCAGATCGGGTAGTCATGGCCTCAAGCTAGACTGGCCTGCCGCCATTGCTCAATGTGCGTGCGACCGCATCACGCCAGCCGCGCCATTTGCGTTCCCGTGTCGCCGCATCCATCTGCGGATCAAATCGACATTCGCATTGCCAGGTGCTCGCGAAGGCTGTCGGCTCGGGACAGAGGTCGGCGGCATAGCCCGCGAGATAGGCTGCTCCGAGTGCCGTCGTTTCCATGACCGCAGGCCGCTCGACCGGAACCCCGGTGATATCGGCGAGGAATTGCATCGTAATGTCGCTTGCCGCCATTCCGCCGTCCACCCGCAGCACGGTTCCGCTGGCGTCCGCGCTCCAGTCCGCGCGCATGGCTTCGAGCAGATCGCGGGTCTGATAGCCAACAGCCTCCAGCGCCGCGCGCGCAAACTCGGGCGCGCCCGAGTTGCGTGTAAGCCCGAACAGCGCACCGCGCGCATTTGCGTCCCACCATGGGGCGCCCAGTCCGACAAAAGCGGGGACCAGATACACTTCTTCCGCAGGAGCCGCCTTGGCAGCAAGCACATTCACGTCGGGTGCGGCCGAGATCATCTTGAGCGCGTCCCGCAGCCACTGCACCGTGGCACCAGCGACAAAGATCGCGCCTTCCAGCGCATAGGTGCGCGTGCCACCCAGCTGGTACGCAATCGTCGTGAGCAGCCGATTGTTCGAGGCCACCGGCTCCTCGCCCGTGTTGAGGAGGAGGAAGCACCCGGTACCATAGGTCGACTTCATCATCCCTGGGGTGAAGCAGCCCTGTCCGACAGTTGCCGCCTGCTGGTCACCCACCATGCTGCGAATGCGTATGGGGGCGCCGAGCACGTTGGTTGCACCGAAGTCGCCGGCACAGTTGCGCACCTCCGGGAGAAGCGGGGCAGGGACTGCGAGCAGCTTGCAGAGCTCCGAGTCCCACTCACCGCGGCCAATATCCAGCAGCAGGGTACGCGCTGCGTTGCTCGCATCGGTAGCGTGAACCTTCCCGCCGGTCAGGCGCCAGAGGAGAAAGGTATCGACCGTGCCGAAGGCCAGCCGGCCCGCTTTCGCAGCTTCTCGCGCGCCTTCAACATGGTCCAGAATCCAGGCGATCTTGGTCGCGGAGAAATAGGGATCAAGCAACAGGCCGGTGCGCGCTGAAATGAGTGGTTCGCACCCGTCCCGGCGAAGGGCTGCGCAGCGCTCGGCGGTACGGCGGTCCTGCCACACGATGGCGTTATGGATGGGCCGGCCGGTGACCCGATCCCAAATGACCGTGGTCTCGCGCTGATTGGTAATGCCAAGCGCCGCAATCTCTTTCGCGCTCCTTCCAGCCTGCTGCAGCGCCGCGCGCATGGTGGCGAGCGCGGTTGCCCAAATCGTTTCGGGATCGTGCTCGACCTGACCGGGACCCGGATAGATTTGCGGAAATTCCTGCTGCGCAGTCGCAACCGGGACGAGATCGGAATTGAATAGAATAGAACGGGTCGAGGTCGTGCCTTGGTCGATGGCGAGAATGAACTCCGGCAAGCTCGGCCTCTGCGGGGTTGGTTGCTGTGCAGGTTTTCCACGCTACGTCCGAGGGCTTCGGACCGATTTTGCGTGTCGGAACGCAAGCCTCGATACCACATTCGCGTATCGCGGGTCGAATGCGCGGTGACAAGCGCGGCCATGCGGCCGGCGAATCAGCGAGGCTCAGCTTGCCAGCTTGCGCGGATGGGATGGCGGCTGCCGATCGCGCCGCGAAGTTGCCAATGAGTTGCCCAGCACAGAGAGAAGACGGGCGTTGAGCGCGCCGTTCGAGATCGGTTTGAGCAGAACGACTTCCCTGAGGCGTTGACCAGTCACCCCGTCGCGCCAATTGTCGCGGTCATGAAGCGCGCCAGCCGTTGACGGTCTTCGGGCGCAAAATGTAATCCGAGTTTGCTCCGCCTCCACAGCACGTCGTCCTCGGTCTGCGCCCATTCACGCTCCATCAGATACCGCACTTCGGCCGCGACAAGTCCGGGACCGACGCAAGGCCCGAGTTCTTGCACGGATCGAGCTGGACCGAGCACGCGCTCCACCCGCGTGCCATAGGCGCGCACGAGCCGGCTCACCTGTTGTTCGTTCAGAAATGGCCTCGAGGCTAGTGTGTTTGCCACCAGACGTTCGAATCCGTCGTGAGGGAATTCGCCTCCTGGTAAATGCGATCTCCGCGTCCACGCCGGGCCGCATTTCAGGATATGGGAAAGCCGATTGAGGGCTTGCTCCCCGAGCCGCCGGGAGGTCGTGATCTTGCCGCCGTAGACGGTCAGGAGTGGCGCTGCGCCTGCGCGCTCGTCCAGCGCCAGCACGTAGTCGCGGCTGACGTCCTGGGATCGCTTCGAGCCATCCTCGTAAAGCGAGCGGACGCCGGCGAACGACCACACTACGTCGGATGGTCCGATCGTCACGCGGAAGTGCTGATTGGCGACGTCGCACAAGTAGATGATCTCGTCAGCACTTGCTCGCACCTCGGCCGGGTCGCCGGTGAAGCCGCGGTCGGTAGTGCCGATAAGCGTGAAGTCCTGCTCGTAGGGCAACGCGAATACGATGCGAGCATCGCGGGTCTGGAAGATGTACCCGTGGTCATGCTCGAACAGCCGTCGCACCACAATGTGAGTTCCCTTGTCGAGCCGCACCGGCATCGGGAGCGCCTGACGCAGGACCGTGGTTGTGAAGAGCTGGAGCCAGGGGCCGGTGGCGTTGACCAGAGCGCGAGCCGTGGCAACGTCGCGTCGCCCCCGCACTTCGAGCACAAGACGCCAGACGCTGTCCCGCTCTGCAGCGATGCAGCGGGTGCGGGTGCGGACCGCTGCGCCACGCTCCGCTGCGTCGAGCGCGTTGAGGACAACAAGCCGGGCGTCATCCACCCAGCAGTCAGAGAACTCAAATCCGTAAGCGGGGGCGCGTTTGAGTGGCGCACCAAGCGCGCCATCCCGCAACTCGCTGTCGATGCTGCGACTGGCGGGCAGAATTCGTCTCCCGCCGAGATGGTCGTAAATGAGCAAGCCCAGTCGCAGCATCCACATTGGCCGCATCCCGGGCTCGACCGGCAGTACGAAGCGCATCGGCCGCACGATATGGGGCGCCATCCGCAGCATCACCTCGCGCTCCGTCAGCGCCTGGCGCACAAGGCGAAACCACCCGTGCTCGAGGTAGCGCAGCCCGCCATGAATGAGCTTGGTCGACGCGGACGAAGTACCGGACGCAAGATCGTTCTGCTCGAGGAGGAGGACGGCAAGCCCACGGCCGGCTGCATCGCGGGCGATGGCCGTCCCGTTGATGCCGCCGCCGATCACGGCCAGGTCGAAATCGGCTACCGCCATTGCGTCATTCCAAAAAGCCTACGCGCCCCGCGGTCTTCCGCTGTATGTTCGGTTAGCGATGATAAACCCGGACACAGGGGGAACTCGATGGAATACCGCGATCGTCATATCATCGTCACCGGGGGAACCGGCGCGCTCGGCTCTGCGGTCGTCAATGCACTGGTCGAGGTGGGTGCGTTCTGCCATGTGCCGTACATCGATGCTGCTGAAGCCGAGCGGTCTGCCTTGCGCGCACACGAGCGAGTGGAGCTGCTGGGGCCCCTCGAGCTTTGCGATGAGAGCGCGGTTGCGACGTTTTATGCCGGCATCCCGGACCTGTGGGCTTCGATCCATATCGCAGGGGGCTTCGCAATGTCCCCAGTGGCGCAGACCAGCAAAACGGATCTGATGAAGCAGCTGAACATGAATTTCGTCACCGCGTTTCTGTGCTGTGGAGCCGCTGTCAGGAGCATGACCCAAACCGGAGCAGGTGGTCGCATCGTCAACATCGCAAGCCGCCCAGCACTGGAGTGGCGCTCGGGTGCCGGCATGGGCGCCTACACCGCGAGCAAAACCGCTGTCGCTGCATTGACGGTCGCGCTCGCCGAGGAGGTCGCCCGGCTGGGCATTCTGGTCAATGCGGTCGCGCCGTCCACGATGGATACGCCAGCCAATCGAAAGGCCATGCCGCACGCGGACCCCGCGGGTTGGGCCAAGGTCGAGGACGTAGCGGCTACCATCCTCTTTCTTGCGTCGCCCCAAAACCGCGTCACCCGCGGCGCGATCGTGCCGGCCTACGGATTATCGTAAGCAAAAGCCGCATTCCGATTGATCAAAGGTGCCGTCACACGCGGATTCCATGTCGCCCAATTGCGTTCTCTCGCGTGCTCAATCTTGCACAAGGGCGACTTCACGCGCGGGGCCGCGAGCGAGACGCGATATGGCATTCGAGGCGATGACGGTCTGGTGTTGCGCGTATGCCTCGTGGTTCTTCTCGATATCGTCGAGATCATAAAGGTAGTTCACCATCAGGCCGTATGATTGCTGCAGCCCGCGCGCCGAGGTGTCGCCGAGGAAGTTGAGCCGCTCGAGTCGAGCGCCATTGCCAAGGTGAAAGCGCGCAACCGAATCCCGAGGAACGCCGCGCGCATTACGCGCACGCAGATAATACCAGGCCGCGGCGCGCAACAGCGGTTCGGAAATCGCCTCGGCAGTTTCGCCATGTTGCCACCAATCCGGTTGGTCGAGCGCGGCAAGCGCTTCGCGATCCTCCTCACTCAGTGCAGGGGACGACTCGCTCGTACGCTCGCGGTTGAGCCATGCGGCAAAGTCCGGAGCAGGGGAGAGGGTGACGAAAGTTGAAAGGCGCGGCATTTCGCGCTGCACTTCCTCCACAACCTGTTTGATCAGGAAGTGACCGAACGAAACTCCTGCCAATCCGCGTTGGCAGTTCGAGATCGAATAAAAGACGGCCGTCTTGGCGCGATCGAGATCGAGCGGCCGACCGTTGGTGGACAGGATCGGCTCGATTGCATCGGGAATGCCGCGGGTCAACGCGACCTCGACGAAGATCAGGGGCTCATCGGTCAATGCGGGATGAAAGAAGGCGTAGCAGCGCCGGTCGGGGGAATCGATCCGCGTGCGCAGATCGTTCCAGTCGCGGATCTCGTGGACCGCTTCGTAGCGAATGATCTTCTCCAGGATCCGCGCCGGCGTCGACCAGTCAATCCTCCGCAGCACGAGGAAGCCCCGGTTGAACCAGGACGCGAATAGGTGGAGGAAATCGGTGTCTATGAGCTCCAGGTCGTCGCGGTGGTCCAATGCATCGATGAGCTGCTCGCGCATGCGTACCAGCGCGGCGGTCCCATTCGGTGCGAGGTTAAGGCGCCGAATGAGCTCAAGCCGGCGCGGCTCGGAGGCACGATGGAGCTTGGCCGCCGCGGCTTCCGTCGGCGAGTTCAACCAGGCCGTGGCGGCAGCACTGAGCCGTTTGGCATCGGGGCCGAAACGATTGGCCAGCACCTCAAAAAAGGCGATGCGAGGGCCAGTCTTCAATTCGCTGTAGAGTGCCAGGATCTCCCGCGCGAGTGCTACTCCGGATGCTTCCCCGCGGCGCGACAGCAGCTCCTCGCAGAGCTGGATGAGGTTAGCGGAATGTTGCTCGGAGATACCGCGACGATGGGAGCGGTCGAGCAGGGATCGCCCGCGCTCCGCGATCGACTGCAGCATATCGCCAAAGAAGGTGGAGGTCACTGTCGCCCGAATCGTCTGTGCTCGCGTGCACCATTAAATAGGAGCGCCATGACGAGTCTACAAAGGTGCCTGATCCGCGCCGCGCGCACGGCTACCGGTGCCAGGGCTGAGCATATGGACAACGTTAGCCCGAAAGGCCACACACGGCTCAGCTCTTGACCATTCCGGGCTTTTTGCGGGGGAAAGGAAAGTTGAATGCCGGGGCCTTTGGCCGGATTGCGCGTCCTGGAGCTTGCCCGGATCCTGGCCGGGCCTTGGGCGGGTCAGATCCTTGCGGACCTCGGGGCCGACGTCATCAAAGTGGAACGCAAGGGGCCCGGTGACGATACCCGTGGCTGGGGCCCCCCATTCGTCGAGGCGGCCGATGGCGGCCGTCTCGGGTCTGCTTATTTCCACGCCACCAACCGCGGCAAGCGCTCGATCGAGGTCGATTTCGAGAACGAGGAGGGGCGGCGGATCGTCAGGAAGCTCGCCGCGCGATCCGATGTGCTGATCGAGAATTTCAAGGTAGGCGGGCTTGCAAAGTTCGGGTTGGATTACGCGAGTCTGAGCGAAGACATGCCGCGGCTGATCTACTGCTCGGTCACCGGTTTCGGTCAGAGCGGTCCCTATGCGGCGCGGGCCGGCTACGACCTCATGGCGCAGGGCATGGGCGGGATCATGGACCTGACCGGCATACCGGAGGGGGAGCCGCAGCGTACGGGTGTCCCGGTGGCCGACATCTTTACCGGGGTCTATTCGGTCATCGGCATTCTCGCCGCGCTCATCGAGCGGGGTCGGACCGGAAAGGGATGCCTGGTCGATACCGCTCTCCTCGACAGTCAGGTCGGCGTCCTGGCCAACCAAGCGCTCAACTACCTTGTCTCGGGCAAAGTGCCCAAACGCATCGGCAATGGCCACCCCAACATCGTGCCGTACCAGGTGTTCCCGGTCGCGGATGGCCACATCATCATTGCCACCGGCAATGACAATCAGTTCAGCAAGCTGTGCACGATCTTGGGCGAGCCGAAGCTCGCGGAGGAGCCGCACTACCTCGTCAATTCCGATCGTCTCAGGAATCGCGAAAAGCTGGTTATGCATATCTCCAATCTTACCATGCGGTGGCAGCGAGCCGACCTGCTCGCAAAACTCGAGGCGGTGCAGGTGCCTGCCGGGCCGATCAACGCGCTTGATCAGGTCTTTGCCGATCCGCAAGTGATTGCGCGCGGCATGCAACTCAGCCTGCCTTGCTCAGCCACAAAATCCGGCAAAATTCCCGGCGTGCGCACGCCCATCATCCTGGGCGAGAGGCCCATGGCCGCCGAGCGTCCATCCCCGCAACTTGGGGAGCATACTGCCGAGATCCTGCGTGAAATTGGGGAGCTCCCGTAGTTTCGTTTGCGCGACTGCGCAGCATGACACTCAGCAAGCGGAGCTTGAACGCGCATGGCGCGTCTATTCGGGTTCATCTCGGTCTGGCTGATGCTGGTAATGAGCGCTGTTGCACAAACCGGCGAGAGCGGTTGGCCGCAGCGCGCGATCCGCTTGATCGTGCCATTTCCAGCGGGCAGCAGTACCGACATTGTCGCGCGGATCGTCGCACAAAAGCTTGGATTGGGGTTGGGCCAGCAAGTCGTCATCGAGAATCGCCCGGGCGCAAGCGGCAATATCGGCGCCGAGGTTGTGGCCAGAGCTGTTCCCGACGGCTACACCATCGGCATCGCTACCGCGAGCACCCATGCGGTTGCAGCCAGTCTCAGCGCGGCTCTGCCGTATGATCCGGTCAAGGACTTTGCCCCCATAGGGATGATTGGAGGCCAACCTTACGTGCTGGTCGTTCATCCGGCATTGGCCGTACACAGCCTCTCCGATCTCATCAATCTCGCCAAAGCGAAGCCCAGGGGACTGAATTACGGATCAGCTGGGGTAGCGAGTCTGGCTCATCTTGCCACCGCGCTGTTTGCGAAGATGGCAGGCGTGGAGATCACCCACGTTCCCTACAAGAGCTCGTCGCAATCCATGGTTGACATGATTACCGGGCGGCTGGACATGCAGCTCGCCACCGTCGCCCCCTCGCTTCCCAATGTCCGTGCCCATCAGTTGCGCGCGGTCGCCACCAGCGGAAGGGAGCGCGTACCGGTGCTGCCGGAAGTGCCTAGCATCGCCGAGTCCGGCCTCGCGGGCTACGAGGCAGTTCTGTGGATCGCGCTGGTGGCGCCTGCAGGGACAGCACCGGCGATCGTTGCGCGCCTCAATTCCGAGCTCAATGGCGTTCTGGGCTCGCGCAACGCAAAGGAAGCACTTGACGCGCAGGGCGTGCAGTCGGAACCCGGACAGCCCGGCGCGGTAACGGAACGCATTCATGCCGACACCGAAAAGTGGCGCGCCGTTGTCGCGCAGATTGGTATCCGCTCCGAGTAAGAGGGTCGCACGATCTTCCAGAGGGTATCTCTCAAGGGGGCTGTTGGGCTCAAACAATTCAATGGATGACCATCGATCGACATGAGGCGCGAACTTTGCAGACGCGTGTTGTGGGATCACCAGGTGGCATGCTGGAGGAGAGAGCCATCATGAACGCTCATCGGCGCCGATTTCTGCAGATCACCGCGGTTGCTGCCGGCGTTTTCACGCTCGTTCCTTGCGCTGCGGTTGCGCAGGCTTACCCGATAAAGCCATTGCGTTGGATTGTCGGCTTTCCACCCGGGGGCGGCGCCGACATCGTCACGCGCATCATGGCACCCTGGCTCGCGGAGCGGCTTGGTCAGCCCGTTATCGTGGAAAATAAACCCGGCGCAAGCACCAATATCTCGGTTCAAGCGGTCGCCGCGTCCCCACCCGATGGCTACACCCTGCTTTTCGTTGCGGCCTCGGCTGCGGTCAATGTGTCGCTATTCGACAAGCTTCCCTTCAATCTGCTGCGCGACATCGCGCCGGTTTCCGGTTTGATCGATTTTCCCCTCGTCATGATAGCAAACCCGGGAATGCCGGCGACCTCGGTGCCGGAACTGATCACGCATGCCAAAGCCAATCCGGGAAAGGTGAGCCTTGCCTCGTTCGGCACCGGGAGCACATCTCACGTCGCAGGCGAGCTCTTCAAGATGAGGGCGGGCGTCAATATGATTCACGTGCCTTATCGGGGCGGCGCGCCTATGATCGCCGATCTGCTCGCTGGCCAGGTGCAGGTGGGTATCGACGTGATGACGACGGCGCTGCCACAGATCCGCTCCGGCGGACTGCGGGCGCTGGGTGTCGCCGGCAAGCACCGCTTTCCCGGGCTGCCGGGTGTGCCGACCATCGGGGAGACGGTTGCCGGGTACGAGGCGAATTCCTGGTGTGGCGTCGGCGTGCCAAGGGGCACCCCCGAAGACATCATTGAAAGACTCAACCATGAGATCAATGCAGGGCTTGCCGACGCCGCGGTGAAAGCGCGGCTCGCCGATGTCGCGACCACGCCAATGGTCTTCAGTCCGGCGGAGTTTGGCGGGTATGTGAAGGCCGAAACGGAAAAATGGGGCCGGGTCGTCAGGCTGGCGGGCGTCAAACCGGAATGAACGCGCGATATGAGCACGCGCGTCGCGATCGCACGTGCGTTGCGCGTCCTGGCGCCAAAGCTGCCTTCCCACGAATTTGAGGCAGTACTAGACCACGCCGTCGATAGTCCCGGCTTGCGGGTCGCTGCAGCGGAGACGGCCGCTTGGCTCGCGCTCGTCGCCTACGCGCGTCACACCTTTACGGACTATGACGAGCTTCTGCGAGACGCCTACGACCGGGAAAGCGCACGTTTCTTTGTCGCCGACGAGCTCGCCGCCGTGTTGCGGGAATGGGGCGTGCGCAGGCCTCTGACGCCGCAGGACTAGCTCAAGCGTGCGGATCGACCGGCGACGGCGGCAGCAACGCCGGTTGAATGAGTGGCAGCGCGGGGCCGGTTACGTCCTTCGCCACTCTCAAGTTATCGTGCGTGCCTATGAGAACTGCAGTGAGCGCGATCAAGATGAACGCCAGCGTGGCCACCCATGTCCATACGCTGATCTCATCCAGATGCCCGTGGTGTGCTTCCATGGTTCGCTCCCGACCAGACGCAGGCTGAATTCGCAATGAAAGATAACAACCGGACGGAGCTTAAGTTCCCCTGTTACGCGCGGAGCGTAGGTTCGTAGGGGGAGGTCTGCTTCGTCCGCTTCAGCCCTCCTACGCCCGCGACCCGAGGGCGACGGCATGCGCCGGGATCGTCAGGTCACCGCAAGCGGCGCGAGCGCATCGATATCGGTGACCACGTCGAGAATCACGGGCCGGTTTGCGCTGAGCGCCTGCTTCAAGGCGGGGCCCATGTCCGCGGGCTTCTCGACTCGCATCCCGAGCGCACCCATGTCCTCGGCGATGCGCGCGAAATTAACCTTGCTGAAGGTCCACAGCTCGCGCGCCTGCTCGGTTTGCGTGCCGCCATAGACCCGATCGAAACCGCGCTTGGACTGGTTGCCGCTCGCATTGTTGTTAACGACGGTGATCGCATTGATGCCCCAGCGGGCCGCGGTCTCGATCTCGGCAATGTGGTACCACAGTCCAGCGTCTCCGGTGAACGTGATCACCGGTCGATCCGGGCACGCACATTTTGCACCGAGTCCGGCCGGAAACGCCCAGCCGAGATGGCCGGCGCTGCGCAAGTAGCTTTGGCGCGGGCTGGCAAGATCGTACATTCCGCCCATCCACATCCCGGCGTGACCGGTATCCACGACCACAATGGCATCCTCCGGCGTGTGCCGGGTGAGCTCGGCGCAAATGCGCTCGGGTCGGATCGGGACGGCATCTGACGTGAGCACAGACTGATATTTCGCCGCCCACTCCCGGCATATCTGCTGCACCTGCTCGACCCAGGGTTTGCGCTTGGCCGCACTGGCGCGCTCGGCGCCGAGCAGCATCTGTGCGAGCGTGACCTTGGCATCACCGTTCACTCCAACGAGCAGCGGATAGTTTCGGCCGAGCGCCTGCGGGTCGATGTCGATCTGGATGGCCGGCGTGCCGATTTTCGGCACTGCCCAGAAATGCGTGGTCATGCCGCCAGCCTCGGTGCCCGCAAAGCAGACAAGGTCGGCGCTGTTGACCACGCGGTTCGCGCTCTCACGCGAGTAGGTGCCAACCACCCCGACCGAGAGCGGATGATCTCCGGGAATTACGTCCTTCCCATTGAGCGACGTTGCGACAGGGATTTCCAGTGCCTCGGCGAGGGCCACCAGCTCGGTTGCCGCGCCTGACGCCCGCACTCCGCCGCCCGCGACGATGACCGGTCGCAACGCCCTTTGCAGATGGTCGAGGGCTGCCGCGGCGCTCGCATCATCTGGACGCGGACGAAACGGAGGAACATGGGCAAATTGCGGCTCGCATAAAGGCTCGAGCTCCGCTTCCTCGGCATCGATCTGGCCCTCGTTTCCGCGAAACTGGAGATGTACGGGACCGGGCGTGCCGGATGTAGCTACCCGGAATGCCTGTCGCACCATATCGGGAAAACGCGCCACATCATCCACGGTCGCATTGAATTTGGTGACCGGCTCGAATGCCGGAACATCATCGACCTCCTGATAGACTTTGCGGAACTTGGTCTTCGGCTCGCGCCCGCCGGTCATGGCAATCACGGGCGAATGCGCGAGCCAAGCGTCGCGCAGGCCGGCGGCGAGATTGAGCGCACCAATGACCTGCGCCATGCAGATGCCGGGCCTGCCGGACGCACGCGCATAGCCGTCGGCCATGTACGCAGCGGCCTTTTCCCCGTGCACGTGCAGGCGCTTGATATCGGTGCGGCTTTCCATGACCGCGAACGTCTTGCGCAGCACGGCCGGGACATGAAACACGTGGGTTACCCCGTAACCCTTGAGCATATCGGCGAGGCATTCCGCCCCGCTCATTCTTCGGTTATGGCCGAGCATGTGATCCTCATTGACGCGCGATGCAAGCTCTCAGAATGCGTTAGGGTGGATCATGACGGGGCGGGCTGGTGCGATGCAGGAAGGTCACCGATGCGAATGCGCCGAGCCACGAGCCGAGCGCTGCAAAGGCAACGTAAAAGGGATTCTCGGTATAACTGATCACGGCGAATGCGGAGAGCAGATACCAGATCGCGCTCCAGTTCGCCGCCCGGAAGCGGTGCCGGCTCACCACCGCAGCGTTGAAGAATACGTAGGCTGCGTCAGTCACGGCGGTGGAGGCGAGCACGCCTGCCGCGATCGCCGGATTGATGGCGAGGTTCATAGCAATTTCTCTGCCGTTTGATGAATTACGGTTGCGGCGATTATAAGCCGCGGCCATCGGGCCGCGCGAGTCACTTGATAGCGATTGGATTGGTGGGCGACCCCACCGCACCGGTGATCGGTATGGCCGGCGCGACGAACATGAATTCGTAGACTTTGTCGGCCGCGCAATCCTCGGCGAGTTCTTTAAGATAGAAGATCTCACCCATGGTCATTCCCATGATTGGAATGGTGATCCAATGCCAGGGTTGGTTGATGCCGTCCTCGGTGTTGTTTGGCCGCACCTCGCACCCCCAGGTATCGCTGGCGAGTGCGGCAAGCTGCGTGCGCGCGATCCACTCGAGCGTCTCGAAGGCGAAACCCGGGGCATCGCCCCCGGGATAGCCGTCCCAGCTTCGTGCCTTCAGGCAGCGTTCCATCTGACCCGTGCGCACGATGACATAGTCTCCCCGCTCGACCTTCACTCCCTGCGCCTGCGCGGTGCGGTCGAGGTCAGCGCAGGTGATGCCGTAGCCGTCATCCAGCGCTTCCTTGCCCAGCACGTGCGCCACGTCGAGGAATACTCCGCGCCCTACCATCTTGTTCTTCGTCTTTTCGATGCCGCATTTCTGCGCACCGGCCGAAGTGACTTCGCGGCAGTCAAACCCATTCCACATGGAATTCTCATAGAATACGTGTCCTAGGCCATCCCACTGCGTTCCACATTGGAGCGGCATCGTCACCATGTCGTCGGCGGCGCGGATGCCGCGCTTGTCGAGCACCCCGGAATAAGCATCGGTACCGGTGCGGATCATGGTGTGAATGGGATTGGTGCGGCCCATGGTGGGATAATTGCTCTTGGCGCCCTGCGGGCCGGTATGGTCGAAATTGAGTGCGAGCGAGATCACCTTGCCCTTGCGCACGAGACTGGCGGCGGCGATGATGTCCTCGGGCCGCGTGTAGTTGAGCGTCCCGATCTCGTCATCGGCGCCCCACTTGCCCCAGTTCTTGTATTTCTCTGCCGCGTCGCGCAGGTCTTGGCGCGTGATTTTCTTTGCCATCATGAACCGCCCCTTTTGCTGTTCGGAAACAATGATAGCATGATTGGACCAACGGAGGGTGTCATGAGGGCGGCTTTACGGGTGCTCCGCTTGATCGCAGCAGGGGTCGCATTCCTGCTGGGTCTCTCCCAGCTGTCACTGGCCGAGACTTATCCGGCGCATCCGGTCCGGCTGATCGTGCCGTTTGCGGCGGCGGGGCCGACCGATGTGATTGCGCGTATCGTTGCGCAGAAATTGTCCGATGCCTGGGGCCAGCAGGTTTATATCGAGAATCTTCCTGGGGCCGGCGGGAATACCGGAATTGCCAACGCCGCAAAATCGAAGCCTGACGGCTACACCATACTTGTCGTGAGCACGGGCTTCATCGTCAATCCGAGCATGTACGCGAAGGTCCCCTACGATCCGCTCAAGGACTTTTCTCCCATTACGCTCGTTGCCGCGTCTCCCAACGTCATCTCTGCCCACCCGAGCTTTCCCGCCAAAACACTCAAGGAGCTGATCGAGCTGGTCAAAGAACACCCTGGAACCTACAGCTTTGCGCAGCCGGCGACCGGCTCGACGCCACACCTCGCGGGCGAGCTGCTCAAGCAGAAGTATGGGCTCGATCTCGTCACTGTGCCGTTCAACGGGGCGGGCTTGGCGGTCAACTCCACCATTGGCGGCCACACGCCAATCGCGTTCACAGCGCTGCCCCCGGCGATGAGCAACATAAAAGAAGGCAAACTGCACGGCATCGCCGTGCTCAGCACTCGCCGCTCCCCATCCTTGCCCGATGTTCCCACCAATGTCGAAGCAGGCGTGCCCGATCTCGAAAGCGATACGCTCACGGGCATTGTCGCACCCGCCGGCACGCCCAATGAGATCATCGAGCGCTGGCACAGAAACATCGTGCAGATGGTCGCCATGCCGGATGTCAAGGAGCGGCTCGAGAGCCTGGGCTTTGTCCCCGTGGCGAATACGCCGCAGGAGTTCGACCAGCGTCTGAAAACCGAGATGGAGAAATGGGGCAAGGTCGTCCGCGACGCAAATATCCGCGCGGATTGAGCCGGGCCGGTCAGATTGCTGCGACAGGTTTGAGGCTGCGGATTGCCGCGTTCTTGGCGGCCTGCATCCTCGCAGGCGCCGCCAACGCGCAGGCCACCTATCCGGAGCGGCCGGTCAGACTGATTGCGCCGTTTGCGCCGGGCGGGCCAGTCGATGTGGTTGCCCGCCTGCTTGCGCCCAAGCTGTCCGAGATCTTCGGTCAGCCGTTCTATGTCGAGAACCACCCGGGAGCGAGCGGCAATATCGGAACCGCGTTGGTCGCGAAAGCCCCCGGCGACGGCTACACCATCCTGGTGATCAGCAGCACGCTGGTCGTCAACCCCAGCCTGTTTGGCAAGCTCGGTTTCGACACCTACATCGACCTCGCGCCGATATCGCTCGTCGGGGTATCTCCCCAAGTCTTGCTCGTTCATCCGTCAGTGCCGGCACACAACATCGCCGAGCTCATTGCCTGGGTGAAGGCGAGCCCGGGGAAGTACAGCTACGCCCATGCGGGCGTGGGCACGCCTGGCTTTCTCGCCGGCGAGATGTTCAAGCAGGCCTTCGGCCTCGATCTGGTCGCGGTCTCCTTCAACGGCGGTGCCCCGGCAATGACCTCGACCATCGGTG
The DNA here is from genome assembly GCA_036513475.1 of Xanthobacteraceae bacterium. Classification (GTDB taxonomy): domain Bacteria; phylum Pseudomonadota; class Alphaproteobacteria; order Rhizobiales; family Xanthobacteraceae; genus VAZQ01. Next base: position 26,080 of record DATBYX010000420.1, read on the forward strand.
GCCATATTCCGATGCTGTATACCTCGATATCAACGGCCGGCGGATACATCAAACAAGGCAGCGTGCGGCCGCTCGCGGTCACCGGCGCGCGGCGTTCGCCGTCGTTGCCGGATGTTCCTACCCTGGCCGAGGCCGGAGCGCCCAATCAGGAATCGGAAATCATTCTCGGTCTGCTCGCTCCCAGCGGAACTCCGCGGGAGATCATCGACAGATTGCAACAGGAGATCGTTCGGGTGCTCGCCATGGCTCAGATACACGAACGCCTGGCCGCGCTTGGGTTCGAGCCGATCGGCAGTTCGCCAGAGGTATTCGCGGACCGCATCAGAACGGAGATCGAGAAATGGGCAAAGGTCATCCACGCGGCCGGACTTGCGCCGCAGTAGATTCACTCCAGCCTTAATCGCGCACGACCAGCACCGAGCATTTGGCGTAGCGCACCACATGGCCCGTATTGGAGCCGAGAAAATAAGTGCGCACTGCGTGGCGCTGTGCCCGGCGCGAGGTCATGATGATGAGATCGGCCCCCATGCTGTTCGCCTCTTCCAGAATCTCCTGGTAGATGCCGCCTTGGCGGACGGTGGCTGATGCCTGCCTGCCGGCATCCCCGATCTCCTTGGCTATGACGCCGAGGGCATCCTCCGCGGCTTTGCGCTGTTGTACCTCGAAGTCTGGGGGCACGTATTCGGCCAACATCACGGGCGTAAGCGGCAGGACGTTCACCAGTCGAATGGCGCCATTCGATTGCGAGACCATCATTGCTGCGGCGGCAATCGCGGGCTTTGCAAGCTCCACATCCGCGAGGTCGATCGGAACCAGGATGTTTTTGTACATGGCACCGTTGCCGCCCTTTTTAGCTTCTTGAATGGGGTGCATATTGCCACGTCTGCGCACCGAGCGTGAGAGAAAAACATCTTCGGTCAGGAGCAGGGATGCAGGCTATTGCGTCACGCGCGATCGGCGCTCGCCAAGGAGCGCGGTGTGACAAACCGCTCGAGCCGCCCACCATGCGGGTGGAGCTTGCGCCAGCTCTCGGCAGCAAAATCGATCACCGCCAGGCCGGCTGTGGGCAGTCCCTCGTTGAGCCGCTCCCGTGATTCGACATCTCCGGAAGCGATCAGCTTGCGCGCAAGGTCGTGCAGGCCGGGATTGTGCCCGATCACCAAAAGCGCGTGCACGGCCTCGTCGGTTTGCTCGATGACCCGCAGGATCGCATCGCCTCCGGCGTTATAGAGGCGGCGATCGAAAATCGGGGGGGACCGCGTCGATATCTGCGCGGCGACGTGCTCCCAGGTCTCGCGAGTGCGCTGAGCGGTCGAGATCAGTGCAAGATCGGGAGTCAATTGGTGCCGGGCCATGTACGCGCCCATTGTGGTCGCGTCCCCTTGGCCCCGTCCATTGAGCCGGCGGTCACGATCAGACATGCCGGGCTCGGCTTTTTCGGACTTCGCGTGTCGAAGCAACATCAGGCGCATGGCGGAGATCGATTTGGCTCAGCTGGCAGTCTAGCATAGACCATCGCTCGAGGATGTCTCGCAAAAGCCTGCTCTCGGCTTGACCCCGAGGGTGGGAGCTGTTTGCGCGAAATGCGACATGGTCTAGCGAGGATATGGAGCGGGTGACAAAAACCATGCCGCTCCAGGCGACGTGCAGGGAACCGGAACGTGAACACTACTGAGCGGCCGTCCTACGGTTCGACCTGGTACACCGCCACCATGGTGCCGGCACGCGAGCACGGGCCGCTTACCTTCGACCTCGACGTGGACGTCTGCGTTGTTGGCGGGGGCATGGCCGGCCTGACCACGGCGCGCGAACTCGCCCGGCGCGGCTGGTCGGTGGCCCTACTGGAAAGCCGGCGTATTGCCTGGAACGCATCGGGACGCAACGACGGCTTTGTTCTGCCCGGCTTTGCCCAATCCATGGACAAAATCGTCACTCGAGTCGGGCTCGATCACGCCAAGGCGCTATGGGGCTTGTCCATGATGGGCCTCAAGTATGTGCACACCGCCATTACGGAGCTGCGAATGCCCGGCGTTGCACCGGTGGCCGGCTGGCTGAAAGTGTCCAAGGTAGACAATGGGGACGAGGTGTTGGCCGATGTGCAGCTCTACGGCCAAGAGCTTGGGGCAGAGGTCGAAGGATGGCCGACGGAACGCGTGCGTGACGTCCTCAGGAGCAAGCATTACTTTCATGCGCTGCATCTGCCACAGGCCTTCCACATCCACCCCTTGAACTACGCGCTGGGTCTCGCTGAGGCTGCAGAAGCGGCGGGCGTGCGGATTTTCGAGGGCACGCAGGCGCTGGCAATCGATCCAGCGGGTGTGCGCAAGCGGGTCACGACGCCTGCAGGCCGTGTTCGGGCCAACCATATCGTGCTTGCCTGTAATGTGCATCTCGGCCGGCTGCTGCCGCGCATTTCCGGAACCCTGGTGCCGGTCTGGACCTATGTGATCACCACGCGCCCCCTCGGTGTGCAGCTTGCGGAGACCATTACGTACCGCGGCGCGGTTACCGACACCGATCTCGCAAACAATCACTATCGCATCGTGGACGGCGACCGGTTGCTTTGGTCCGGGCGATCGACAACATGGGAGGCGGACCCCGCCAGATTTGTGCAAGGGCTGCGCGCGGACATCAAGAGCGTCTATCCCCAGCTCGGCGACGTGGAAGTCGAGTATTCCTGGTCTGGCGTGCTCGGCAACCCGCTGCACCGGATGCCGCAAATCGGGGAGCTCTCGCCCGGGCTCTGGCTTGCGAGCGGTTTCGGCGGCCACGGACTCAACACTACCGCGATGGCGGGCAACATCGTCGCGCAAGGCATCGCGGAGGGCGACGATTCGTGGCGCCTGTTCGCCCCGTTCGAGCTGGTATGGGCGGGAGGCACATTGGGCCGGGCGGCCATCCAGGTTTATTACTGGTGGTTCGGCGCGCGCGAGCGCTGGGCAGCGCGACAGGCGCGGCAACGCGAGGATGAATTTCGCCGGGCCGAGGAACTTGCCGTCCTGCGCGCCGAAGACGATCAGCCCGAAAGCGAGGCGAAGCTTGGGGCGGTCGTGCCGCCTCAGCAACTGCCCAAAGAACCACCGCCGGGTGATCTGCCGGATGATCCGGTCCTGGGGGCTGGAGCGACGATTAGGCCCATGCAGGAGGGCGAGGCGCCGCAACGTGGGGGTCGCAACCGCCCCGACGCCGCCGGGGTGGAGCGCTATGGGGAGGAAGCAACGGTCGGCGGCGCGCGTATTCCGGAGGCGTCACCCACACAGAACGAGCGGGGCAATCGCCGGCACTGATGCCGTGGTCACCGCCCCTCGCGCCGCGCCATGAATGCGAGCCGCTCGAACAGGTGCACATCCTGCTCGTTCTTCAAGAGCGCCCCGTGCAACGGCGGAATGAGCTTCTTCGGATCACGCTCGCGCAATATCTCCGGACCGATGTCCTCCACCATGAGCAGCTTGAGCCAATCGAGCAACTCCGACGTGGACGGCTTTTTCTTCAGCCCTGGAACCTCACGGATCTCGTAGAATAGCTTCAATGCCTCGGCGACCAGGCGTTGCTTTATGCCGGGGAAATGGACCTCGATGATGGCACGCATGGTGTCCGCGTCGGGGAACCGGATGTAGTGGAAGAAGCAGCGACGCAGGAACGCATCGGGTAGCTCCTTCTCATTGTTGGAGGTGACGATCACGACCGGCCGCCGGCGTGCCTTGATCGTTTCTGCGGTCTCGTACACAAAAAACTCCATGCGATCGAGCTCCTGCAGCAGATCGTTGGGAAACTCGATGTCGGCCTTGTCGATCTCGTCGATGAGCAGCACCGGGCGCTCATCGGAATCGAAAGCGTCCCACAGCTTTCCACGCTTGATGTAGTTGCGGATGTCCTTGACGCGCTCGTCACCGAGCTGGCTGTCGCGCAGCCGCGAGACTGCGTCGTACTCGTAAAGTCCCTGCAGCGCTTTGGTGGTGGATTTGATGTGCCATTCGATCAGCGGGGCAGAGATGCTCTTGGCAATCTCCAGGGCGAGCACAGTCTTGCCGGTACCGGGCTCGCCCTTCACCAGAAGCGGCCGCTCCAGCGCAATAGCGGCATTGACCGCGACCTTGAGATCGTCGGTCGCCACATAGGCGTTCGTTCCTTCAAACCGCATGCGGGTCCTTCATCGGCCAGTGCGGCTTATCCGGCATCACTGGCCGCTTCCTGATCGGTCTTTCTCGCACCAATGTGAGGGGAGTTGTAGGCGTGAGCCGTTCGAAAGCAATCCGGACCCGGTATAATGTCGCGAACAGCAGGAGGTCGGAATGCGGTTTCTGTCCGTGGGTGTGGGAACAACTATAGCAGTCTGGCTGATGTTCGCCGCGGGGGTAGGCGCGCAACCGGCCGAGCCGGCAAAGACGGCGATCGCAACGTTTGCCGGCGGTTGCTTCTGGTGCGTGGAGGCTGATTTCGACAAGGTCGAGGGCGTGATCAGCACTACCTCAGGTTATACCGGCGGGCATACCGTCGAACCGAGCTATGAAGAGGTCTCGCGCGGCGGCACCGGACACGCCGAATCTGTCGAGGTGGTGTTTGATCCGGCAAAGGTGAGCTACGAGAAGCTCCTGGACGTTTTCTGGCACAACATCGATCCGCTCACGAAGAATGGCCAATTCTGTGATCACGGGGACCAGTACCGCACCGCGATCTTCTATCACGACGAGACGCAGCACAGACTCGCCGAGGCTTCGAAGGCGAAGGTGCAAGCCCGCTTCAAGTCTCCGATCGTGACGGAGATCGCGGCGGCCGGCCCGTTCTACAAGGCCGAGGAATACCACCAGGACTATCACCTGAAGAACCCGATCCGCTATAAGTTCTACCGTTTCAACTGCGGGCGGGATGCGCGGCTCGAGGAGCTCTGGGGCAAAAAGGAATAGCGCTGCGGATCCGTTTAGATTCTAACCCGATATGCGGGGCCGGCATCCTGCTCCCCATCGGACGGTTTTCGGCCCAAACTGAGCATGTCCCATGGGCTTGGCACCTTCGTTCTGCCAAGCGTCTGCGCAGTCCTGGCGGCTTCGTATCGCACCGCAGCAAAGAAGCTCCGGCCCGAAATTGCGCCACGAACTCGGTTATTGTCCACCGCTGCGGCTGCCGTTATAAGCTCGCGGCGCGAGCAGGGGCTTTGCGTGCTTTCTCGCATGGGGTTGCAATGTCATCGCAAAAGAACGGCGCCACGGTGCTGGACAAGAGCAAGAACTACCGTCCTTCCGAGAAGGAACCGTTCATGAACGAGCGTCAGCGCGAATATTTTCGCCAGAAGCTGCTCACCTGGAAAGACGAAATTCTGAAAGAGGCCAAGGAGACGGTGGCCCATCTCCAGGCCGAGAGCGAGAACCACCCCGATCTGGCCGACCGCGCCTCCTCGGAGACCGAACGGGCGATCGAGCTGCGCGCGCGAGATCGCCAACGCAAGCTGATCGCCAAGATCGATTCGGCACTTTTGCGCCTGGAGGATGGAACCTACGGCTACTGTGAGGAGACCGGGGAGCCGATCTCGCTCAAGCGGCTGGAAGCGCGCCCGATTGCCACCCTCTCGGTCGAGGCGCAGGAGCGTCACGAGCGTCGTGAGCGTATCTACCGCGACGAGTGAAGCACGGATTACCCCGCCCAAGATCTGGATCGAGGGCTTGCGCCACACATTGCTTCTTGCCTGCGCGCTTCTCGCGATGGGCCACAGTGCTCAGGCACAAACTTGGCCCCAGCGGCCGGTCAAAGTCCTGGTGCCCTTTGCAGCAGGTGGAAACATCGATGTGATGGGCCGCCTGGCAGCTGCGCGACTGAGCGAAGCTTTCGGGCAGCAGTTCGTGGCGGAGAACCGGGTGGGCGGCAACGGTGTCATCGCAACCGAGGCTGTCGCACGCGCACGGCCCGATGGCTATACGCTGCTATGGGCGAGCACCTCAGTGATTGCGATCGTTCCAGCCATTTCCAAGGTCGCCTATGACCCGGTAAGGGATCTGGCACCCATGAGCCTATTCGGGGTCGCGCCGCAGGTGCTGATCGTCAATCCAAAATTCCCTGCGCAAAGCGTTGGTGAATTCGTCGCCTATGTGAAACCACGCAAGGGAGAACTCGTATATGCAGGTGGAGGCGGGCCTGGCAGCGCGAGCAATCTCCTGATGGCGCTCTTCCTCAAGCGCGCGGGGCTTGAAATGAGCAACGTGAGCTATCGAGGTACGGCGCCCGCCATGACCGACCTCATTGCAGGTCATATTCCGGCGATGTTCGCCCCTATCTCCGAGGTACTTCCCCAGGCGCGTGCGGGGTTGGTGCGTATGCTGGCTGTATCAAGCGGCAACCGGTCTCCCCAAGCTCCCGACGTACCCGCCATTGCCGAGGCCGGGTATCCGGGTTTTCACGCCGTCTCGTGGACCGGAATGATGGCTCCGACGGGCATCTCCCGCGAGATCACCGAGCGTATCGCGGAAGAGTTCGCACGCGCTTTCAAAGACGCGCAATTCGTGGAGCATATGCAGCAGGCCGGCGTCGAGCCTGCGGCTGAGACCGGAGCGACGGCGTTTTCCGCCTTCGTCGCGAAGGAGATCGCTCTCTGGAGCGAGGCGGTGAGAGTCGCGGGTGTAGGTCTGCAGTAGCTATACTGCCGCGGAGCCTTCAGCCTTTGCTCCCCGGCCGGCCCAACAAACTGGCCATCTCCTGTTCGAGACTGTCGTAGAGCGACCTCTGCTGTGGGGCTGCCTTGGCCTCATTGCGGGCGGGTCTTGTCTCATCCCGAGGTAGCGGTGTCGGGGCCTCGATCGGAGCACCCCCGCGAGGTGGAGGCGAGCTAGTCTCCATCGCAGCTGACCCGGCGAATTCTTCGCCTGATGCCACATCCTGTTCAGGTTTCGGGGTGGGCTGGGGAGCCGCTGCCTCCTCCTTGCGGTTCGGCCGGCGCAATGCGGCTTCAAGCCGTTGTGCCATATCGGCCAGGTTTTGGTCCGCCGGAGAGGCAAACCTTGCATCGCCACCCGAGCCCGAACTGGGAGGAGCGGGCAATACGGGCCGCAGACGGGGTTCACGCCGCACCGGTCGCGGTGCTGTCTCGAAATTTTCTGGCTCGGATGAGGGTCCCACCCGCCCCAATTCCTCCGCCAGTCCGGAGAGCGGATCGTGGCGCGGCCGGCGTTCCCGCAGAGGAATGGGTTGCGGTGGAGCAGGAGATTCCGCCTCACGCGGAGGCCGGGTTATCGATTGCTCGGCAGTCGGCGGGGCTGGCCGCTGCGCCTCCGGACGCGGCAACGGCGCCTCGGCTCTGGGTATGGGCTCCGGCTGCAGCGGCCACATGTTCCCTTCGTCCAGAGGCACCGCCCGAGGCAAAGTATCGCCTGCCGGCAGCGGGCGCGGTGCAGCCATTTCGCGCGGCGCTGCTGCTGCGCGCACGATATTTGGCTCAATGACGAGGTCAGAGGGACCCCCGATCATTACAAGATGCTCGACGTTGTCGCGACGGACGAGCACGAGCTTTCGTCGCCCATCCACGCTTGCCGCATCGATCACAGCCAGTCGGGGTTGGCGTCCGCGGGTGGTGCCGTTGCCCAGGCGCTCGCCGCCAAACCGGCGCACGAGCCACAAGGCCAGCGCCAGCAGCCCGAAAACCACTATGAACGCGAACAGTATTTTGAACGCGTATCCCTCGCCGAACAGGGTGTCGAACATCACACCTCCCCTGCGCCCTCAGCCGAAGGCATTCGCTTGGACTGTTCCAGTAGAGAACGCCATGGCATCGCCACCGACCTCAATACTGCGAAGATTAACGAACATATCCGCTCAGTTCTGCTTTTGTATACCAGAAGCATTGCCGACGTAAACAGCAATGGCGCCGATCGTACTTTGCGCCCCGCCTGCGCACAACATCCCACTACGTCACGAGAATCGTCGCAAAGTACCCCCCTCGATCATGGTTAGCATGGGCGCTCTTGCGCTGACTCAGCGGCTGAGGCACTCAGTTTAACTGCGAACGGAGTGATTCACAGCCGACCATGCAGCGGCCTATCGCCGATGCTTCCGCGCCGATGGACCGGACCGCGCTGAACCAGCCCGGCGGCAGCGTCGGTCTCGTGATCCTCGTTGCATTGCTGCTGATGCTTGCTGCAACAGGGTTTTTGCTCGCGGGCCGCACCCATGCGCAGCCTTACATCCTCGCTGTTCTGGCGACGCTCGCTACCGTGGGGATATTCCTGCTGTTTGCGCTCGCGGCCGGGATCCTGCGCGTGGCGCGCAGCAAAACGGCAAGCCCGTTGCTCAAAGCGGTGGTCGATAGCGCCGGCGACGGCATCCTGGTAACCGACCGCGAGGGACGGGTGGCATATTCCAATGCGGCTTATCGCGCGCTGGTTGCGACAGCGGAATCGGATGAGGTTCGGCCGGTCGAGCGCGTTTTCATCGGGGATCCTGGCGTCTCCGAATCCGTCTATCGCCTGATGCAAGCGGCGCGCCAAGGCCGCCGAAGCCAGGAGGAAGTCCGTGTGGGGGCCCACAAAGGCGAGGAAGGGCGCTGGCTGCGCATTTGTGTTCGGCCGCTCGACACGGGCAAGCGCGATGGGCGCATGACGGTCTGGTCGCTCGCGGACGTGACGCGTGAGCTTGAGCGCCATGAGAATGTCTTTCAGGAACTGCAGCACGCAATCGACTACCTCGATCATGCTCCGGCCGGCTTTTTCGCCGCGGATGCAAGCGGGAACATCGTTTATCTCAACGCTACCCTGGCGGCCTGGCTTGATCACGATTTGGCGCAGGTCGGCTCTGGGTCCCTGAAGCTCGGCGATATCGTGGCGGGGCAGGGCGCGGCACTGCTCACGACAGTCGCGGTGACCCCGAGCGAGGTGAAGACCGGGATATTCGATATCGACTTGAAGACCCGCAGCGGTCGTACGCTGCCCGCACGCCTTTACCACAAGGTCGCCTTCGGCGCCGACGGCACGCCGGGAACTTCAAGGACCCTTGTTCTCAATCGGGCGCACGATGAAGGCAACGATCCGCAGCGTGCCGCCGAGGTCCGGTTCATGCGTTTCTTTCAGAATACGCCGATGGCAATTGCCACTGTGGACAAGCAGGGCCGGATCGCGGAGTCCAATGCGAAGTTCGCCCACCTGTTCCTCTCCGCCTTTAGGAACGAAGGGTCGGCTGATCGCTCGATTCTCACGGCACTCGCGGCACGCGATCGCGGCACGCTGGAGGCTGCGATCCGCCGCGCAGCAGAAGGTCAGGGCGAGATAGCGCCAGTTGAAGCCGCGCTCGCCGGTGCCGACGAACGGTTTGCGACCTTTTTCGTCACGGCCATTGAGGAAGAGCAGGACAATGACCGCGAAGCGGCGATTGTCTACGCGCTGGAAACGACCCAGCAGCGCACGCTCGAACACCAGGTCAACCAGCAGCAGAAGATGGAGACAATCGGCCGGCTTGCCGGCAACATTGCGCACGACTTCAATAATCTGCTCGGTGCCATCATCATGGCAACGGACTTTCTGCTCAACGCACACCGGCCCACCGATCCGTCATTCCACGACATCATGCAGATCAAGCAGAACGCGAATCGCGCCGCGAGCCTCGTGCGCCAGCTGCTTGCCTTTTCACGCAAGCAGACGATGCGGCCGCAGGTGATCGATCTGGGTGAGGCGCTTTCGGACTTGACAGTGCTGCTCCGCAGACTGATCGGCGAGAACGTGACCCTCGATGTGCCGCAAGTGCGCGACCTTTGGCCGGTCAAGGCCGACGTCGGCCAGTTCGAGCAGGTCATCATCAATTTGGCGGTAAATGCCCGGGATGCCATGCCGCTCGGTGGCAAGCTCACCCTGCGAACCTCGAATGTTCACCCCGAGGACAGTATACGGTTGCAGGGGAAGGGCATGCCCTTGGGAGAATATGTGCTGGTGGAAGCAGAGGACACCGGGACGGGGATCGTGCCCGAGATCATCAACAAGATCTTCGATCCGTTCTACACGACCAAGGACATCGGCAAGGGCACGGGACTTGGCCTCTCGACGGTGTACGGTATCGTGAAGCAAACCGGCGGGTTTATCTATGTGGATTCCGCGGTGGGCAAAGGCACTACCTTTCGCATTTTTCTTCCGCGCTACATTCCGGGCGCGGACGACATTGAGGTGCCGCAGCTGCCCGAAACCACGGCTCCGGCAATTGCCGGCGCGATTTCCGCCGCTGACACGGTCGTGCGGACCGCTGCGAGCGATCTCACCGGGCAAGGAACGATACTCTTGGTCGAAGATGAGGAAGGCTTGCGCACGCTCAATGCCCGCGGATTACAATCACGCGGATATACTGTGATTCAGGCGGGCAACGGCTTCGAGGCGCTGGAAGAGCTCGAACGACAGGGCGGCCAAGTCGATCTTGTTGTTTCCGATGTGGTCATGCCGGAAATGGATGGGCCGGCACTGATGAAGGAGCTCCGCAAACGCAATCCCGATATCAAGATCATTTTCGTCTCGGGTTACGCGGAAGATGCTTTCGAAAAGAGCTTGCCTGATCGGACGCAGTTCAGGTTTCTGCCGAAGCCTTTCACCCTGAAGCAGCTGGTGACGGCGGTGAAAGAGACCATGGCAGGCTGAGCAGGGATATTCGTTTGCGTTGATCGTCATGGATGAGGAGGAGCAGCGGGCCGCAGGCACTGCGCCGGAAAGCGAGGCGGACCGGCGGTTGGGCAATGTGGTGCTTCTGGTGTTGCTGGCAATCTTGATTGGCGGCGGGATTTGGCTTGCCAACGCCATGTACGATCAGCGCGTGCTCGACGACTGCCTGGCGCAAGGACGGCGTAATTGCGCGCCCACGGACGTGCCGTCGCGCTAAATCCAATGCAGACTTGTCCCATGATCCATGGGTATTGCTCCCCTTCGTCTGCACTGATCGTGATCGCCGCGCCGGCGGCGGCACCTAAATTGCTCGTGGCGCAGGCGACCTGCCATCTCGCTATGCCCGAACGGGTGCAGTTTGGGAGCGCAGATGGGAAGACCACGCTGGTCGGGTACGTGTTCAAATCGGCGGTTCAGTCGGGGGTGCGTGTTCCGGCCGTGGTCATGATGCACGGTCGTGCGGGTCCCTATTCGAGCCTCGCCAAAGGGGTTTACGATGCGACCACCTTATCGCAACGCCACCAGTTTTGGGGACGGCTCTGGGTCGCGCAGGGCTATATCGCCATCCTGGTCGATGGCTTCGGACCGCGCGGCCATCCGCAGGGCTTCGGTCGCCACACCTATGCATCGCGTCCGGCAGAATTGGATGAAGTCAGCGTCCGGCCACTCGACGCCTATGGCGCTCTCGCTTATCTGCGTTCGCGTCCCGACATATTGACCGACCGGATCGGCCTCCACGGCTGGTCGAACGGGGGAAGCGCGACGCTTGCGAGCATGGCTCCCGATGCGCCCGGCCTTGCCGGGCATGCGCCCGACGCCGGCTTTCGCGCTGCCATCGCCTTCTATCCCGCCTGCGGACTGAAGGATTATTTCACGACGATCGGCTACCGCAGCTATGCCCCCCTTCGCGTCTTCGTCGGTACGGCCGACGAGGAGATTTCGCCGCGGGTCTGCCGCGAGTTGCTCACGCACGCCGGCGGCGACGTCCGAATTCAGTTCTACAAAGACGCGACACACGATTTCGACGACCCTGGCCGCAGGCGCCAAAGCATCCCGGCCAATGCCGACGCATTGCGGGACGTCGTACAGCAGGCGCCAGCCTTTTT
>DATBYX010000421.1:0-5634 GCA_036513475.1 Xanthobacteraceae bacterium
GTTTGCGGGTGGTTTTGGTCCAAGCCATCGCGTGCTCCTTCCCTGATTCGTAACCAACGAAGGAATCATGTGACAGGGCCGAAATCACCCGCTTTTTTACGGTTTGCTTTATCGGTCAACCTTTCAGGATGAGGTCTGTGGGTTACTTCTTTGGCCGAGCGACAATGACGCGCGATGAGGCCTCGGCGCTGTAGAGCTCCTCAACCAGGTCGTTCCGATGCTGGAGCACCGCGCGCTGATTGAGCGAGCCCTTATCCGTGATCTCCCCCTTGTCCAGGGAGGCGGGCTCATGGAGCAGCATTGCAGCCGCAATCCTGGTCGAGCTGCCGGTGCTCGTCGCTGCGAGATCCTCGATGAGCAGCTGAAATCTGTTTCGCACTTGCGGGTGCGCAAGCAACTCTGCCGGAGGCACTTCGCGCGCAAAATCCGGACAAAGATCCTGGCATGCGTAGAGGTCCGGGAAAATCAGAATCCGGATGTCGTTGCGGTCGTGGCCTGCCACGACGACATCGCTGACAAACGGGGACATTCGGCGGATGACCTCGGCCCGCAACGGACCGACGCTGACCCATGTCCCGGTGATGAGCTTGAAATCCTCGGAGATCCGCCCATCGAACAGGAAACCCTTCTTGCGGTCCGCTGCATCGATAAAGCGCACCGCATCGCCGAGACGGTAAAAGCCGTCTTCGTCGAACGCCTTCCTCGTAAGATCGGGCTGACGCCAGTACCCGGGCGTGACGTTCGGGCCTTTGAGCCGTGCCTCCAGCTTGTCGCCGGACGGGACCAGCTTGAGCTCGACACCGGGCACGGGCAGGCCTATCGCGCCGGGGAGATTGATCTCTTTGGGACAAGTCAAGGCAAACGGAGCGCTCTCCGTCGCCCCCAGTCCGGTACGCATGGCGACGCGTTCGCCGCATGACTCGATTTCCAGCTGCTCCAGCTCGTCCCATAGCTGGCGCGGCATCCCGGCGCCGGCGTAATACATCATGTTCAGGCGACTGAAGAAGCGCTGACGCAAAGCCTTGTCTGCGCGCAAGTAGGGCAGGAGCAGCTCAAAGCCCTTGGGCACATTGAAATAGATGGTGGGCGCGATCTCGCGCAGATTCTGCACGGTGGTCTCGATTGCTTTTCCCACCGGCTTGCCTTCGTCGATCCACAAAGTACCGCCGTTGTAGAGGACAAGACCAAAGTTATGATTGCCCCCGAAAGTGTGGTTCCAGGGAAGCCAATCGACGAGGACGGGCGGCTCGTTGCGAAAAAATGCGAAATAGTAGGCCAGCATTGCTTGATTGCTGCAGAGCATGCGCTGGGTGTTGATGACGCCTTTCGGCATCCCCGTCGAGCCGGACGTAAAGAGTATCTTGGCAATGGTTTCAGGGCCCACGCGCGCGTGCGCGGCATCGACCGCTTCGCCGGCAGCCGCGGTGAGATCCTGGAACTCGGTGACTTTCAGGTCACCAGGACTTTCCGTGCAGACGGCGATCTCGACCCCGCGCGGCACCACTGCGTCCAGGGCACGCCTGAACTTTGCACCGCTTGCTGCAAAGACAAGGCCCGGAGTCAAAAGACCAAGCACGTGACGCAGCTTACCGAAATCCGAGGATACCAGCGCATAGGGAGGAGAGATCGGCGCGTAAGGCACGCCCACGTAAAGTGCCGCCAGCGCGATCAGCGCATGCTCGATGTCGTTGCCGGAAAGAATCGCCACGCCGCGATCCACTGATAAACCCCGATCGATCAGCGCTTGCCCGATGCTACGTGTGCGATCGCGCGCCTGCCCATAAGTCAGCTGGCGCCAGCTCCCGTCACTTCCACGCTGGGCGATGAAAGTACGCTCGGGCGCAACTGTGGCCCAGTGATCGAGACGCTCGGTGATTTTTTCCGGGTATGGCGGCAGCGCTGCGGTCGAGCGAACGATCATCGTTCCGTCGCCGCGCTGGTCGAACGTCGCTTCGATCCTGCCGAGGCTTACATCGCGGACCGGCGTGGACATTGCCGAGGTTCGAATCATATCGACTCATCAATAAACCTCGTCCTAAGGAGCGCGCTGTTGCGCGCGTCTCGAAGGACAGCCAGAGGCGAGACCGGGCCAGCGGCCATCCTTCGAGACGGCGCACCGCAAGTCGGCTGTAGCCGACTTGCGCAATTGATGTGCCGATCTCGGGTAAACCCGAGATCGGTGCGCCTCCTCAGGATGAGGTTTGTGGGCTTAATCTCCATTCGCCCGATCCGATTGGTTTCATAGAATCGATCTACTAGAACTCCGTCACCTTCTTGGCGCGCTTTTCGAGAAACGCGCGCAGCCGATCCTTGGCTTCATCGCTGCCCTGCGCGACCGCGGCCATCAGCGCCTCCATCATGAAGCCCTCGCGCGGGTTTGCTTCCGCAATTCGGGGCAGGGCGTGAATGACGGCGAAGTTGGTGATGGGCGCATTGCGCGCGATCTTGCCGGCCAGCTCGAGCCCTTTCGCCAGCCCCTGTCCATTGTCGACGAGGTAGTGCGATATGCCCAGCGCTTGCCCCTCCTCAGCGCCATAGACACGGCCGGTAAGCATCATATCGACCATTCGCGCTGCGCCGATGAGGCGCGGCAGCCGCACGGCGCCCCCGCCGCCGACGAAGATTCCCCGCTGGCCTTCGGGCAAAGCGTAATAGGCTGTGCGTTCGGCCACGCGGATGTGGGCTGCCAGTGCGAGCTCGAGACCGCCGCCGACCACCGCGCCCTTGAGCACCGCGACCACCGGAACGCGCCCCAGCTCCACCTGCTCGAACGCACGATGCCACATCATCGAGTGCGCTACGCCCTCGAACGTGCTGCACTCGGACAGCTCGGAGAGATCGAGCCCGGCGGAGAAGTTCTCGCCCGACGCATCCAACACCACCGCTTTTGCCTGCGAAGGCAGGGTCGCGAAGAACTCTCCGATACCCTCCACGGTCGGATCGTTGAGGGCGTTGCGCTTTTCCGGCCTGACCAGGCGCAGGACTGCAATTTCTTCGCGCCACTCGGCTTGAAGCGATGTCGGCAGGGCCATTGCAGCGCTCACGCGGCTTTGTCGAGCTTGAGAAGCCGGGCCGCGTTCTCCTTGAGGATCAAGGGACGCACATCCGGCTTGATCGGGATCATCTCGAAGTCCGCAAGCCATCGCTCCGGTGTGATCATCGGGTAGTCGGATCCAAACAGCATCTTATGCTTGAGGATGGAATTGGCGTATTGCACCAGTATCGGCGGAAAGTATTTCGGCGACCAGCCCGAAAGATCGATATAGACCTGTGGCTTGTGGGTAGCGACCGATAACGCTTCGTCCTGCCAGGGAAAGGAGGGATGCGCGAGGATGATCGGCATGTCGGGAAAATCGACGGCGACATCGTCCAGATACATCGGGTTGGAGTATTTGAGATGGACGCCCCCGCCGCCGCGCATTCCGGCGCCCACGCCCGTCTGGCCAGTGTGAAACAACGCCGGCAGCCCCGCCTCGGCAATCGCCTCATAGAGAACGTATGCGCTGCGGTCGTTCGGGAAGAATTCCTGCAGCGAAGGATGGAACTTGAAGCCCTTGACCCCGAAGTCGCGGATCAGCCGCCTTGCCTCGCGCGCGCCCATGCGTCCTTTCGCCGGATCGATGCTGGCGAACGCGATCATCACGTCGCTGTTCTCTGCCGCGAGCTCGGCGACCTCCTCGTTGGAGACTCTCTTCTCGCCGCTCGCCCGCTCGCTGTCGACCGGGAAGATCACGCAGCCGATATTCCGCGCGCGATAATAGGCCGCGACCTGCGTTACGGTGGGCCGGTCCGTGGCTCCCTTGAAGTATTTCGCCATGGCCTCGGTTCTGGTCTTCCAAAGCTCATCCATCGGCTCGCGAGCGGATACCTCCGCATGGGTGTGAACATCAATCGCTCGAAGCTGTGCCAGGTTCATGCCCAGGCTCCCTCATCACCCTTTGACCAGCGGACAGCTTCCTTCCGAAAGGGGACGAAAGGCTTCTTCGCCAGAGATCGTGGACAGCAGCTTGAACGTGTCCCATTCGCCTTTCGACTCGGCCGGTTTCTTCGCCTCGTACAAGTACACGGGATGGATCTTGCGGCCATCCGCTCGAATGGTGCCCTTGCCGAAAAGAGGATCCTCAGTCGGCAGCTCCTTCATCTTGGCAACGACGGCCTTTCCGTCGTTTGCAGCGTTGAGCGACGTAACCGACTTGAGATAATGCGTAGTCGCGGAATAAACGCCTGCCTGCATGTCGTTCGGCATCATCTTGCGGGGATGGCGCTGCTGATAGCGGTTGGAAAACTGCCGGGTGGCGTCATTCATGTCCCAGTAGAATGGCGCCGCGGCAAGCACGCCCTGGGCCGCGCGCAGGCCGATCGCGCGCGCATTATTTGGATTGAATACGAAGCTCGGCATCTGGAACTTGTCGGTCAACCCGAACTCCGCCGCCTGCTTAAGCGTGTTGGTGAGGTCGCCGCCGGCATTCGCCAGCGCAATGACCTTCGGTTTGGCGGATTGCGCCTGCAGAAGGAAAGAGGAGAAATCAGATGCCCCGAGCGGAACGCGGGCGGATCCCAAAACCTTGCCGCCAAGTCTGGTGACCTCTTCGCTGGCGCTCGCTTCGAGGTCCTTTCCGAAGGTGTAATCGGCGGTGATGAAGTACCAGCTGTTTCCGCCCCGCGCGAACACCGCCTTGGCAATGCTGTGGCCGAGCTCCCACGTGTCGTAGGTCCAGTGCACGGTATTCGGCGAGCAGGCCTTGCCGGTGAGGTCTGCTGTACCCGCACCGGACGCAATAAAAACTTTGTTCAGATCGCGGGCGAGCGTATTGACGCCCAAGGCGATCGCGGAGTTCGGCACATCGATGATCATGTCGACGCCTTCCCGTTCGAGCCAGCGGCGAGCGATTGTCGTGCCGATATCCACTTTGTTCTGGTGGTCGGCGGTCGTGACTTCCACAGCCATGCCGGACTTGCTCGTGAAATCCTCCACGGCGAGCTGCGCCGCAATCATGGAGCCAATCCCTTGATCGTCGGCATATACGCCGGATTGATCGTTGAGCACGCCGATCTTCACTGCCCTCGTCTGCGCATCGGCGGAGCCGAAGGTGCCAGCGAGCAGAAAAATTCCCGGCAAAATAAATCGAGCTCTCATGTTTTCCTCCTGTTGGCGTCAGTGCCACTCGTCGATCAGGTTGGCGCTGAAGCTCTTGCCGGCATCGACGCTCACGAACAGCCACAAAGTTCTCGGCCAGGCAATCCAGTTACCGTTGGCGATTTGCTTGTATTCGGCATCTATGAAGGACAGCCATACCCGTCCACTGAAATCCATCACCAGGGCCGTTTCGCCCTGCTGCCGGCTACCGCTAAACGGGGCGATCGCCACGTTTGCAGACCAAGAATAGATATCACGCGTCCAACCGCGTTACGAGACCGACAGACATCACCGCAATGCTGGCGATCCGCAATAGGCCACGGTGCCCGACCGAACATTCCGCTCAGAACCGTTCAATAAATAATGGCAATCACTGGGGCTTTTGTGCTTTCGGTGAATGGGGGAGATAAGATTTTGCACACCATAACGTAGAGACCCACCGTTCCAATGATTGCGGTCGGCGTGACGAATGGGGGCCGCCGTTCCCTCGCGACAAA
>DATBYX010000422.1:0-13403 GCA_036513475.1 Xanthobacteraceae bacterium
CGCGACTGCCGTCATCGACGTAGAGGGCCTCGGTCGAGAGCCCATGCGTCGCCTTCAATCGCTGTGCCACTTCGACAAGCCGGGCGTGGAGCGCCGGAAGATTATTCACCTCGTTGAACAGCGGAACCACGATCGAAAGTCCCGCCTGCGCCGTGGCATTCGGCGCTACCGCAATGCTGCGTGGCAGATTGAGCGTATCTCCAGCCATCTTTGATCTTCCGATGCCCGCCGAGCGCCCTGAACTTACACGCTACCTGCGCTCCCCTGACTATAGTCGATACCTGCATTGATGTCGCAGGGGCGGGCTCTCGTTTCGAGAGGGCGCGGCACTGCCTCGCCCTCTCGGGTCAACTGCCGTCTGCAGATGGGGTGCTGCATACGTGATTCCGCTACGTAGGCCTCAATGACATGAACAGACGTGAACACAAGCGCCGAGGCGTGCTAAGGCGAGCATACCATGCGGCTGCTTGCCTCACTTAATCGTCTTCAACTTCGCCTTGCGAAGGCTTGGCAGGAACGTGCAATTGCCCTCAAGGCCGCGAGCTTCGGGATCATTGGTATCTTCAACACGCTGGTTGACTTTAGCGTCTTCCTTCTAGCTCGCGAGCTTTTCAGGTCACCACTGTTCTTTGGCACCTTTGACCGAATTGCCGACGCTTGCCAGTGCGGCGCCGCGAGTAAATTGGCGCTGATTCCAGCCAATGTCCTTGCTTGGTCGGTCGCGGTCAGTGGCTCCTATGTCCTAAACTCGCTCATCACTTTTTCTGTGGAATCGGGACGCCAACTGCGCCTTAAGGCGTTTGGCAGCTTCGTCGCCTCGGGAATTGCCGGGCTCATCGCGAATACTACTACGGTCTACGTATTGTCGTATTTCATTTCGGAGATTGCTGCAAAAGTTTGCGCGATAGCCGCGAGCTTTGCGGTCAATTTCTCGCTCTCGCACTTCGTCGTGTTCAGGACGCGGCAACCGCGAATTGAACCGTCGACCGAATAGGGGAAAGCGCCCGGAGGGAACAGATGCACGACGACGAGAATCTCAGAACGGAACGGGAGACGTTCGTCACTCATCTGGAATGCTCGGCCACCGGCGAGCGATATCCGGCCGATGAGCTGCACAACGTGTCGCGCACCGGCAAGCCGTTGCTCGTGCGCTATGATCTCGCCGGCATCCGTCATGCCTTGAGCAAGACCGCGCTGGCGCAGAGGCCCCGCGACCTCTGGCGTTACCGCGAGCTTCTGCCGGTGCGGCGGGCGGAGAACATTGTCAGCCTGGGTGAAGCGATGACCCCCCTCGTCGCAATGCCTAAGCTTGCGGCCAGACTGGGCGCGCGGGAAATCGTGGTCAAGGACGAAGGCCGTTTGCCGACCGGCTCCTTCAAGGCGCGCGGTCTGGTCATGGCGGTTTCGATGGCGAAGGCGCTGGGCGTCTCCCACATGGCCATGCCGACCAACGGCAATGCGGGTGCGGCGCTTGCGGCCTATGCTTCGCGCGCCGGCATCAGGAGCACGATCTTCTGCCCGGACGACACCCCCGAAGTGAATGTCAGCGAGATCGCGCTGCAAGGCGCCAGTGTCTACCGTGTCAACGGGCTGATTGATGATTGCGGCAAGATCGTTGCCGAGGGCAAAGCCAAGGTGGGCTGGTTCGATACCTCGACACTGAAAGAGCCGTATCGGATCGAAGGCAAGAAGACGATGGGAATAGAGCTCGCCGAGCAACTCGGCTGGAATGTTCCCGACGTGATCCTTTATCCGACCGGCGGCGGCACCGGCCTGATCGGCATGTGGAAGGCTTTTGCCGAGCTCGAAGCCATTGGGTTCATCGGCGCCAAGCGCCCGCGGATGGTGGCGGTTCAGGCCGCAGGCTGCGCCCCCATGGTGCGCGCCTACGAGCGCGGCGAGGAGCACGCCGCCCGTTGGGAAAACGCCCATACCATTGCGGCGGGCATCCGGGTACCTCAGGCGCTGGGTGACTTTCTCATTTTGCGCGCGGTGCGCGAGAGCGGCGGATTCGCGATTGCGGTTGACGACAAGGCGATAGCGGCAGGGCTCGACGAAGTGGCCCGGACCGAGGGCTTCCTGATGTGCCCGGAGGGGGCGGCCACCTACGCGGCGCTCAAGCAGGCGCTCGGGGACGGTCGCATTCGCAGGGAGGAACAGGCGGTCCTGTTCAACTGCGCGACGGGACTGAAATATCCGCTCCCGCCGGCGCGCCGCACCCTGGATCGCAACAAGCCGATAGATTTCGCTGGCCTGTAGGGTGGGCAAAATCGCCCGCGCTGTTCGATTGTCTGCTCGGTATTCGAGCGATCCCCGGTCGTGCCGGGGACAGGTTTTGCCCACGCGGAGGCAGGCTGCCGTGCCGAGCCGCCTGGGCAAACGCGCACGCACGTTCGAGCGAGTTGATAGAGTGTTCATGTGCCTTTGCCCACCTACGATTCGGGACCGGCGCTTGGTCGTTGCACCCAAGCTGGTTCCTAAATAACATCCGGGCAGCAAGGGACCGGCGACCCGGCCCAGTCCCTGCAAAGACACGTCTCGCCGCAAAAAATGGAGCAGTGTACGTGACCACTTACAATGTCCTCATCATGGGCGCTTCCTATGGTTCGCTCCTGGCGACCAAATTGCTGTTCGGGGGCCACAACGTAAAGCTGGTCTGTCTCCCGGCCGAAGCGGAGGCGATCAACAAGGAGGGCGCCCGCGTGCGCTTGCCGGTGAAAGGGAGGAAAGACCTCATCGAGATCGATTCGCGCAAGCTGCCCGGCACGCTGTCGGCCGACGGACCGGCCGCAATAAATCCGACTGACTACGACCTTGTTGCATTGGCCATGCAGGAGCCGCAGTACCGCTCCCCTGGCGTTCGCGAGCTCCTCAACGCGGTGACGAAAGCAAAGCTTCCCTGCATGTCGATCATGAACATGCCGCCGCTTCCCTACCTCAAGCGTATTCCCGGTCTGGCGACCGACTCCTTACGGTCATGCTACACTGATGCCACCGTCTGGGAGGAATTCGATCCGCGATTGGTGACGTTGTGCAGCCCAGACCCGCAGGCCTTTCGGCCGCCGGATGAAAAGATCAACGTGTTGCAAGTCACGTTGCCCACCAACTTCAAGGTGGCGCGATTCGACTCCAACGAATACACGGCGATGCTGCGCCAGATGGCGGCGGATATCGAGGCCATCCGTTATGACTACGATGGCGGCAAGATCGAGCTGCCGGTCAAGCTCAAGGTGCACGATTCCATCTT
Organism: Xanthobacteraceae bacterium; assembly: GCA_036513475.1. Lineage (GTDB taxonomy): Bacteria > Pseudomonadota > Alphaproteobacteria > Rhizobiales > Xanthobacteraceae > VAZQ01. The sequence goes on from DATBYX010000422.1 coordinate 3,248, forward strand.
CGTCCCGCTGGCGAAATGGGCCATGTTGCTGACCGGCAATTATCGTTGCGTTCAGAAGGATGGCGCCCGCTCCATCAAGGATGCGGTGCATTCGGATATCGAAGCATCACGGGCGGTATACAACTGGGTATGCGAGCTCTGCATCAAGCTCGGTGCGTCGCCCAACGACCTCGTGCCCTTCGAGAAATATGCGAGCGCGGCGCAGGGACTGGTACGTCCCTCATCGGCAGCGCGCGCACTTTTCGCGGGCGCTCCCAACATCGAGCGGGTCGACCGGCTCGTTCAGAGCATCGCAGCGCAGAAGGGCATGCGCAATCCGGTGGTCGACGAGACCGTTGCGTTGGTAGACGCCCGGCTCGCGGTCAATCGAAAAGCCGCCGCCTGACCTCATCGGCAGCCGCGCGGGTGAAGGCCTATTGCCTTCTCGAAATGCCCAGGGAGCTTGACCCATGAAGAAGCTGATCTTGGAGACCACGGCGCCGTTCCAAGGACTGCCTGAGCTCGTTGCCTACGACGAAGGACTGTTCGCCGGTGAAGGGCTTGCGATTGAGTGGGTGGATCGCGAGAAGGACCTTGAGAAAAAGACCGAGCTAACGGTAATCACTCCCAAGGGCGTCAACCCCTTCTCCAGCCATGGCAAGCTCCTCGAGCAGGGCCAGGCCGACATGTACAATGCCTGCGAGTGGGGCAATTATTGCCGCGTGCAGGATACGAGCGTTCGCAGTCGCCAGATCGGCCGGCGCGGCATTGTCACTTATGCTGCACTTGCGGTCCGGCCGGAGTCGCCGGTCTTTACTCCGCAGCAACTCGCGGGCCGCACGGTCGGAGTTCCATTTTATTTTGGCACCCACTACCTCGCGCTGCACATGCTGGAAGGCTTCCTTTCCCGCGACATGATCAAGCTGTGCCGCGCGCCCAGTGGATCACGCTACCGCTTCGAGGCCATGATGAGCGGCGAGATCGAAGCGACGACCCTGACCGAACCCTATGCGACGCTCGCCGAGAAAAAAGGCTGCCGCCTGATTTGCGAGGCGTTCTATCACGGCACCGAGGTCGCCTCGGAAAAGGTCGACGCCGAGACCTACGGCGCATTCAATCGCGCAGTGCGGGAAGCTGTACGCCGCATCAATGCCGACAAGCGCGCCTACATCCACTACTTCATCGACTACCACCGCAAAAGCGATCCGCAGATCGGAGCGCTCCAGCCGAGCGACATTCGGGAGAGCCGGATCGTGGTTTGTGATCCCGCACCGATTCCGCTCGACGAGATGCAACGCACTTACGAATGGCTCAAGAGCTGGGGCATGCTGGAGGAGACGGACTCGCCCCTGCAGCTCGTGAATATGGACGTGCAGCAGCACGCCCATATCGCGGCTGAGTAAGGCTTCTATCCAGAACCGGCCAGCCGGAACCGCAGTGCAGCGGAGATCGGGTCTGGAAGGCCAAGAGCGGATACGACGAAATCGGTGCTCATGGAGACCAGGATCGAGCCGATGATTGCGGCGGCCGAGCCCACAATCACGCTGACGTCGAGCACCTCATACTCGCGGTTCAGCAGCCACGACAGGAGCACCCGGAATACCAGGGACAACTGCAGGATCGGCGTGACCACCATGAGGGGCGCTACAGCCAGCGAGGCATACACGAAACCCTGTGATGCGGTGACCAGCACGGCCGCGTAAAAAAACCAGGGCACATTCTCCCGCTTGAGCTGCCCAATGTCCCGCCGGACAGTCGGACGCAAAAGCGCGAGCGAAAAAACGAATGTTGCGGCGGCGTAGGCGATGACAGCGCCGGCAATCACGCTCGCCTGCGGGGCGGCGTCGAAGGCAAGCCGCACCATGAGCGGGGAAATCCCGTACGCAATCGCCGCGCAGGAGCTGCACAGATAGCCCGCGAAATGGTGAGGCCTGAAAGCGGGCATGCGCTCCAACTCCGAGCGCGGGATCGCGCCCGCCACCACCTGACCAGAGGAAGCCTTCGTGGCAGCTTTTGTCGCTCCCTGTACCGAATGCTTTTGTGTCAGAAACGAACCGCCGAGCATGAGAACGGCGCCGATCGATTGCAGCCCGGTAAAGGGCTCATGCATTGTCAGCACCGCAAGCACCATGGCTACCACCACTTGCAGCTGGACGACGGGAGCCGAAAGGTTCACGCCCACAAGCTGGCTCGCGCGGTAATTGAAGAACCGTCCAATGACGAAATGCATGATGCCCTGCCCGGCCATCCACAGGGCCGCCGCAAGCGGAAAGCTGAGCAATTCCGGGATGGCACCGACAATGATGGCCAGGGCGAGGAATCCGAACGCTCCTACGGGGACGGTCACTGCCATGGCCTGCATGACCGTTCCCGTCAGCACGCCCCTTCGCAAGGTCGCGTTGTTCAGGGCGAAGGTGAACGCGCCTAGGGCGGCATAGAGGGCCCCGAGCACTTCACGACCTCCTGTCGCGATGACGGATGCGCGGCGCTGCTTGGGCGTGATCTGTAGGGCGTACGGTGGGCAAAGGCGCGCCTGACCTCTGCTCAGCTTTTCCCCAATCTCGCGCGCCGTGCCCACCAGCGTCGGCCAACCGCGTGGTCGAAACCGCTGATGCACGCAAGTGGCAACGCCTTCGACGCGGTTTTGCCCACCCTACGCAGTTCGAGCGCAGAGGTTCTTGCGTTGAACGTGCGCGCAGCTAGCCTCCTCTCTCCATCCGGGTCGGGTGCACCGGTGTCCGGCACTTGACGTGCCGGCCCAAGTCGCTGCCGCCCCGGCGTGGGGAAGGAGGCTGGTGGAATTAGTAACCAGCCGGTGCCGCGTGTGCCGCTTATGCGGAGCCACCCCCCTCCCTCTCAGGACCGCCGCCGCCACCCGAGGTATCATCCATGGGCGAGGGGGGCATCCAAGACGGGCTGGGCTCTGCTGCTGGAGAGGGCCTTGGCGCTGGCTTTCTCTTTGGGGCCAACTTGCTCTTTGGGGCCAACTTGCTCTTTGGGGCCGACTTGCGCGCCGGTGACTTCTTCGTCGCGGCCTTCTTAGCTGCCGGACGTTTCTTCTTTGAAACGGGCGCGGCCTTTTTCGCCTTGCTCGCTTTCTTCGCCTTCGACTTTGCCTTCTTCGCTTTCTTCGCCATTATCGCCTCCCGATCGGTTGCGGCTCAAATCTCGCCATCACTCGACACCTCCACGCTCACATCGCCACGGCGCTCTTCCTGCCGCGGCGGCAACTCCTTCCCGGCGAGCGCTTCCGGTGCGCTGCCCCCGGTGGCCCAATCGATCAGCTCGACCGTATGGACCACCGGAATCGCCGTGCCCGCTGCAATCTGTGTGATACAACCGAGATTTCCGGCTGCGACCACATCGGGCTTGACCTTCTCGATATTCGCGACTTTGCGTTCCCGCAACCTCCCTGCCAGCTCCGGCTGTAGAATATTGTACGTTCCAGCCGAGCCGCAGCACAAATGATTTTCCGGCACATCTTTTACTACGAATCCGATCTTGGAAAGTAGTTCTTTTGGTGCTCTCCCAACTTTTTGTCCGTGCTGCAGGGAGCAAGCCGAGTGATACGCGACCACCAGGCCAGCATGACGGCTCGTTGCGCGCAGCGGAAGCCGGGTCAAATACTCGCTGATATCCATGGCAAGCCTTGATACACGTTCGGCCTTTGCGGCGTAGGCCCTGTCGGTCCGCAGCATATAGCCGTAATCCTTCACCATCGTCCCGCAGCCCGAGGCAGTGACCACGATGGCGTCGAGGCCGTCTTGCTCGAGCTCGGCGGTCCAGGCATCGATCTGACGGCGCGCTGCCATGCAAGCCTCATGCCCCCGGCCCAGGTGATGAACCAGGGCGCCGCAGCACGCGTCAGTGGGCACGACCACTTCGATGCCATGGCGGGTCAGAACCCGAATGGCCGCCTCGTTGATCGCGGGGGCGATGACCGGACTCACGCAGCCGCTGAGCAGCCCTACCCGGCCTTTACGTGGTCCGACCGAGGAGAACAGGCGCCGCCGCTTGGGGGCCTGCGGATTGGGCATGCGCGCCGGCGCTAACCGCAACATTGCCGCGATTGATTGAAGGCCGATGGCAGCGAAGAGATCAGCCAGCGGTCGGCCCACGCGCGCGGCACGGAGCGCCCAGCGGAAAGCGCGATTGTTCGGAAGAAGTCGGGCTAACATCCCCCGTATGACACGCTCGACGAACGGCCGCTTGTACGTCTCCTCGATATGGACGCGGGCGTGGTCAACCAGGTGCATGTAGTGCACGCCGGAGGGACAGGTGGTCATGCAGGAAAGACAGGAAAGGCAGCGATCGATGTGCCGAACGACTTCGGCTCGCGCAGGCCCGCCGCTCTCGAGCATGTCCTTGATCAGGTAGATGCGCCCGCGCGGTGAATCGAGCTCATCCCCGAGCAGCACGTAGGTCGGACAGGTTGCCGTGCAGAAGCCGCAGTGAACGCAGGTGCGCAGGATTCGGTCCGCTTCCGCGGTATCGGGATCGGTGAGCTGGGCGAGGGTAAACGAGGTCTGCATTATACTCCCGCCCACATCCGTCCCGGATTAAGAACGCCCTTGGGATCGAAGCTTTCCTTGACCCGCTTCGTCAAGGCGAACAGCGCTGCATCCTGGGTCGGGAAAACGTCGACGGCGGCCCGCACCGAGGTGGGAGAACGAACAAGCGTGGCGTGGCCTCCGAGCGGCGCAACGAGGCGCCGAACAAGCGATGCTCCCGCATCAGCGGAGGGCTCGAGCCGCAGCCAAACCAATCCTCCTGCCCAGTCGAACATCATCTGTCCGCCCGCCTCATCGGCAATGCTCCCGGCGAGCTCGGCGCCACAGCTTGGCGCGATCGAAATGCGCCATAGCGGGGGCTCCACCTCGTTTCCGTTCGCGGCGAACGGAATTACATCGCGCACGGCCTGCCAGAGTTGCCGAGACGCGACCGCCCCAATGGTACTCACTTCCCCAAACGATCGCAGCCGAACCTCGAGCATCGACTTGCGCTGGGGAAGCGAGGCAGCAAACCCCTCAAGGCGCAACGCCGTCACCGCCGCTCCGGCACCGGCAAGTTCCGCTCCCGGCATCAGAGCTGCGACCTTTGCCGGCAGATGTGCCGCCCCTGAGACGTCTCCGGGAGAAGCCATGGCTGCAGCCATTGCGGCCACAGCCCTGCCCGGATCGAGTCCGCGCAGCAGGACCGTCTCTTCGGTTTCCGGCCGAGGCAGCGTCTTGAGCGTAACGTCCGTCAGGACTGCCAGCGTCCCCCAGGAGCCGACCATCAGTTTGGATAGATCGTAACCGGTGACGTTCTTCACAACCCGCCCGCCGGATTTGAACGCTTCACCCCGCCCGGACACCGCCTGAAAACCCAAGAGATGGTCACGTGCGGCGCCCGCCTTCAGCCGGCGCGGGCCAGAGAAATTCGATGCGAGCGTGCCGCCGATTGTCCCGCGACCGGCCGCGCCCCCCAGGATGGGTCCGCAGTCCATCGGCTCGAACGCGAGTTGCTGGGCATTTGCTGCGAGCAGCGCCTCGATTTCGGCGAGCGGCGTGCCCGCCCTTGCGGACAGCACCAGCTCATCGGGCTCGTAGAGAGTAACGCCCGCGAGCGCGTGCAAACCCAAGGTCACGTCGGTTTGGGTCGGCCGTCCGATAGCTTGCTTGGAGCCGGAACCGACAATTTCCAGCGTCTTTCCTTCGGCCAAGGCCCATTGCACCGTTTGCTCAACGGATTTGACATCCTTGGGCGTGATTACATCGTTCACGCCTAGAACCGCTCCAGGTGGGGAAACGGCACTTGCCCCGCGTGGACGTGCAAGCGCCCGAGCTCGGCACAGCGGTGCAGCGTGGGAAACACCTTCCCCGGATTAAGCAGGCCCTTGCTGTCGAACGCGCATTTGAGCCGCTGCTGCTGGGCAAGATCGGCTTCGGAAAACATCGTCGGCATCAGATCGCGCTTTTCCACACCGACGCCGTGCTCGCCCGTGAGCACGCCGCCAACCTCGACGCAGAGCTTGAGGATCTCGGCGCCGAACGCTTCGGCGCTCTCGAGCTCGCCCGGTTTGTTGGCATCGTACAGAATGAGCGGATGAAGGTTGCCGTCGCCGGCGTGGAACACGTTGGCCAAAGCGAGCCCATGCCGCTCGGACATTTCGCGCATGCGGGCGAGCACCTGGGGCAGGCGGGCGCGTGGGATGGTGCCGTCCATGCAGTAATAGTCGGGCGAAATACGACCTACCGCGGGGAAAGCCGCCTTCCGCCCGGCCCATAACAGCAGCCTTTCCTGCTCGGACTGGGAGATGCGGCACGTTCCTGCTCCGCAGGACTTCGCTATCGTTTCGATCCGCTCCACCAGGTAATCCACCTCGGCCCCCGGCCCGTCCGCTTCGATAATGAGAAGGGCTTCCGCATCAAGCGGATAACCGGCGTGAACGAATTCCTCGACGGCGTGGATTGCAGGCCGGTCCATCATCTCCATCCCTGCTGGGATGATCCCGGCAGAGATGATACGGCTCACGCATTCGCCGGCACTTTCGGACGATGGAAAACCGACGAGCACGGCGCGCGCGCATTCCGGCCGCTGAAGAATGCGCACGGTAATCTCGGTGACGACGCCGAGGAGCCCCTCCGACCCAGTCACGATCCCGAGCAGATCGTAGCCGCCGGAATCGAGATGCTTGCCGCCGAGGCGTACGACCTCGCCGTCGATCAACACCAGCTCGCAGCCGAGCACGTTATTCGTAGTGGTCCCATATTTGAGGCAGTGCACGCCGCCTGAGTTCTCCGCCACATTGCCGCCGATGGTGCAGGCGATTTGCGACGAGGGATCGGGCGCGTAGTAGAAACCGGCGTGCTCGACGGCCTGGGTCACTGCAAGATTGGTCACCCCGGGCTCGACGACCGCCACGCGATTGGGAAAATCGATCTCGCGGATTCGGTTGAATTTGGCCATCCCGAGAAGAACCCCGTCCGACAGCGGCAGCGCCCCCCCGGAAAGCGATGTGCCCGCCCCGCGCGGTACGACCTTGACGGCTTCCCGATGGCAGAGCTTGAGCACCCGGCTGACCTGCTCCGTGGTGTCGGGCAGCACGACGACCATGGGAAGCTGGCGATACGCTGTAAGACCGTCGCATTCGTAGGGGCGCATCTCTCGTTCAGTCGCGATGACGCCTTCGCCCGGCACGATGGAGCGCAGCATTGCTACAATCTCCTCCCGACGCGCCAGTGTGGATTGGTCAGTGGGCAGCTTCAGTGACATCGTATCGGTCCATGAGAGGACGACCCGGGCGCCGAAGGCGACCGCACGCGTCTCTCCAAATATAGCAGCATCGCCGGACGAATTCCTGCTATTCGGGTCTGCGCATGCGGGGAAGCGCGTCTCGTCGAGATTGACAGGGCAACGCGTTGGCGCCATTCGGACAGCGCGCCGTGGAGGACAAACCGGAGGATTTGATGAAGACGCTGCTGATGGCGATCGTTGCTCTTGCTGTGTGCACCGGGCCGAGTCTGGCGCAGGACGCCGCGGCCGGAGAGCAGGTGTTCAAGCGCTTATGCTTGCCGTGCCACGATGTCGGGCCTGAAGCGAAGATCAAGCTAGGCCCTCCTCTCAACGGCATTGATGGGCGCAAGGCCGGCACCTTCGAGGGCTTCAACTACTCGGAGGCCAACAAATCCTCCGGCATCGTCTGGAGCGAGCAGGCGTTTCCGACCTATATCCGGGCGCCGATGCAGGCCATGCCTGGCACGCGCATGGCATTTGTCGGCATCAAGAACGACAAGGACATCGCTGACCTTTGGGCTTATCTCAAGGAATTCGGGCCTGATGGCCAGAAGAAATGATCGAGAGGAGGGGTGCTGCGATGATCAAGGATATGGTGGTCAATCTGGTGGGGCGAGGACCACAGGACTTCGCCGCAGACTACGCCCTCTCGGTTGCGGCGATGTTCGGAGCGCATCTGGTCGGGACCGCATTCGTCTATGACGCAGTGATTCCCGACGGTGCATTGGGTGCAATCCCGGTTGATCTGATCGAGCTGCAGCAGGAGGAAAACAGCAAGATCGCCAACACCGCGGTCGAGCGTTTCAACGCCAGAGCCAAGGCGGCAGGTGTGTCGGCTGAAACACGCACTCTCGACGCCACTCTGGGCGGGGCAGCAGCGTTGTTTGCCCGGATTGCGCGGAGGTTTGATCTCTCTGTGGTCGGGCAAGCGCAGCGCGAGCACGGCGCGTCCGAGGATCTCCTGATCGAAGCGGCACTGTTCGAATCGGGACGCCCGGTCGTCCTCGTGCCATACATTCAGAAGCAGGGGCTCAAGCTTGATCGCGTCGTCGTGTGCTGGGACGGCGAACGCACCGCTGCCCGCGCGATTGCCGACGCGATGCCTTTTCTCGAACGCGCCAAGGCAGTGGACGTCGTCGTCGTGGCCGAAGAGCGCAAGCAAGACAAGCAAGAAGAGATCGCCGGCGTCGAGATGATCGCCCACCTTGTCCGCCATGGAGTACCGGCCACCGCGAAACGCACCTCGAAGGGTGATATCAGCATTGAAAACGTTATCCTATCCTACACGGCCGACAGTGGAGCCGATTTTTTGGTGATGGGCGGCTACGGCCATTCGCGTTTGCGCGAGTTCATTCTTGGCGGGGTTACCCGCGGCATCCTCGCCTCCATGACGCTCCCGGTGCTCATGTCGCACTGATCCGCCGGCCGGATTGCCTCCGTGGGTTATGCGCGCGGAGCCGGCTGAAGCCGGCTCGCTTGCTAACCCTCTACCCAGCTCAGCCTTTCCGCAGCAAGGCGAAGCCGAAGTTCCTTCCGAGCTTCTGCGCCAGCGCAAGCTTGATCCACACCATCGCCATCGGTTCGAGATAACGGCTCATCGCGAGCGGACCGCGTCGACCGCCTCGAACCCCAGATCGTTCGCAAGCGAGATGACACCCGCCTTGGCCTCCGGATCGTCACCGGCCACCAGCATGACAAGCTTGCCATTGGCGTAACGGCTGTCCACCATGTTGTTGGCCCCCGTGGTGTTGAAGGCCTTGACCACCCGTGCGCCGGGGGCGAGCCGCGCCACTGTTTCGCCGGCGGAATCGGTATGACCAAGCGCCAGGGACATATCCGAGGTCAACGGGTTGGTGGCGTCGATCATGATCTTGCCTGCAAGCGCGCCGAGGCTCTCCAGCGTCGCGCGAACCGCACCCCACGGGACCGCGAGCACGATCGCCTCCGCGCGCGCAGCGGCATCCTTCGGCGCGGCAATGGTAAAACCTTGCTGCTTGAGCTCGCTCGCGCCGGGCCCCGTCGGATCGCGTACGCCCAATGTCACCTCGTGACTGGCCTTGCGCCAGCCGGTAGCGAGTGCGCGGCCGACACTTCCCGCTCCTATGATGGCGATTTTCATCTCTGCTTACCTCCCACCTGCCAGGCTCGATTCCGGAATTAGCATGGTGACCTTTTGAATGAACGAAGGCGCCGTCTTCTTCGTTAACATGCTTCAAGGACAGACGATAAGGTGCAGGATCTTACCCTACTTGAAGGCGGCGACTTTTGGGGGCATGTACTCAGGAGGGAAGTCTGACATTGGCTTTGGAAAACGGAGCGTTTGCAATGGACCTGAAATCACTTATCCCGCTCGGCCGCGAGCACAGCCCGACGCGCTTTGTCGACCCCTTGATCAGGTTACAGCGTGAAATCGACCGCCTGTTCGACGACTTTACACAGGGATGGCCAGCCACTGGAAGAACGCATGAGCTGATGCCCAGCATGGATGTGGCTGAGACAGAGAACCAGATCGAGATCACCGCTGAGTTGCCCGGTTTGGAGGAGAAGGACGTTCAGGTGAACGTCGTAGATAACGTCCTCACCATCAAAGGAGAGAAGAAGTCTGAGAAAGAGGAGACGGACAAGAACTACCGGATGTTCGAGCGCAGCTACGGTTCGTTCTCGCGCAGGCTCGAGCTGCCCAATGGGGTGAACCCTGACGATATCAAGGCCCACCTTGCCAACGGTGTCCTCAAGGTAACGGTGCCGAAGCCGCCGCCTGCACAAGCCAAGAAAGTTGAGGTGAAAACGGTTCCGGTAGGCGCAGGGACCGGCTCTGGGAACGAGGCGCGGATGCGCTCGCAACTGAAGTAAAAAGGCCAGGAGTTGGGCCCTGTAAGCGTGGGAGGCGCCGATTGGC
>DATBYX010000423.1:0-13107 GCA_036513475.1 Xanthobacteraceae bacterium
GACTGCGAATCGCGAGGCTCGAATGCCCGGCTTCGTCCACCTGCATGTGCATTCGTCTTATTCCCTGCTCGAAGGCGCCCTCACCATTGCGCGGCTCGCCGAGCTCGCCAAATCCGATCAGCAGCCCGCCCTTGCACTGACCGACACCGATAATCTGTTCGGCGCGCTGGAATTCTCGGAGAAAATGGCCAGTGCGGGAATCCAGCCGATCGTGGGCTGTGCAGTCGGCATCGACTTTGCCGACCAGGAGAATGGGACGAGGAATGGCGGCAACGGAGCCGCTCGCTTCGTGCCGCGGATTGCTCTCTTGGCCGCCCGCGAAACGGGCTACCGCAGTCTGTTGCGGTTTAATTCGCGCGCGTTTCTGGACACTGCCCCGGGCCAGCAGCCGCATCTCAAGCTTGCATGGCTGGAAGGCGAGACGGAGGGCCTCATAGCGCTGAGCGGCGGGCCGAATGGTCCGCTGGATGGGACACTCCTCGCAGGCCAGGCTGCGCTCGCAGAGGAGCGATGCAAGAGCCTGGCGCGTCTGTTCGGCGATCGCTTCTACATCGAGCTCCAGCGCCATGGCACTCCCGCCGAACGCGCGACGGAGCCTGCGCTCGTCGAGCTTGCCTATGCTTGCGGCATACCCCTCGTGGCCAGCAACGAGCCTTTCTTTGCCGGGCGCGATGACTACGAGGCGCATGACGCTCTCATCTGCATCGCCGAAGGCCGGCTGCTGATGGACAGCGATCGGCGTCATCTTACGGCCGAGCATCGCTTCAAGAGCCGGGCAGAAATGACGGCGCTGTTTGCCGATCTGCCCGAGGCGTCGGCTTCGACCGTCGAGATCGCGCGACGCTGTGCCTTCCGCCCGCGCGTGCGTACGCCGATCCTGCCCCGCTTCTCCGTCGGCGAAGACAATCGTGCTGTCGATGAAGCTCACGCATTGCGCGAGCGCGCGCACGCTGGTCTGGCGCGACGGCTCGCCGCGCATGGAACAGCACCCGGGAGCACGGCTGAGGATTATTACCGACGATTGTCGTTCGAGCTCGGCGTCATCGAAGCGATGAAATATCCTGGATACTTCCTTATCGTCTCCGATTTCATCCAGTGGGCGAAGACGCGCGGCATTCCGGTAGGGCCGGGCCGCGGCTCGGGTGCGGGCTCGCTTGTGTCCTACGCTCTCACGATTACGGACCTTGATCCCATTCGCTTCGGGCTGTTGTTCGAGCGCTTCTTGAATCCAGAACGCGTGTCGATGCCCGATTTCGACATCGATTTTTGTCAGGATCGGCGCGATGAGGTCATTAGCTATGTCCAGGAACGCTACGGCCGCGAGCGGGTGGCACAGATCATAACCTTTGGGACGCTGCAGGCACGCGGGGTGCTGCGCGACGTGGGTCGCGTGCTCCAGATGCCCTATGGCCAAGTGGACAAGCTCTGCAAGCTGGTCCCGCAGAATCCCCTCAACCCCGTCACGCTCGCGCGCGCCATCGACGATGAGCCTCGTCTGCAGGCGGCCCGTGACGCGGATCCGGTGGTAAGGCGCGCCTTCGACATCGCGCAAAAGCTCGAAGGCCTGCATCGCCATGCCTCGACGCATGCCGCAGGTATTGTGATCGGGGAGCGGCCGCTGACCGAACTGGTGCCGCTCTATCGGGACCCAAAATCGCTGATGCCTGTCACCCAGTTTAACATGAAATGGGTCGAGCAAGCCGGCCTGGTAAAATTCGACTTCCTTGGACTAAAGACGCTCACGGTGCTGCAAACGGCGGTGGTGCTCCTGCGCAAGCGCGGGGTCGAAATCGACTTGGCAATGATCTCGCTGGAGGATCAAAAAACATACACCGCGCTGGCGCGTGCTGAAGCGGTGGGCATCTTCCAGCTGGAAAGTCAGGGCATGCGCCGGGCCTTGCTCGACATGCGACCCGACCGTTTCGAGGACATCATTGCACTGGTTGCGCTCTACAGACCGGGGCCCATGGCGAATATTCCCAGTTACTGCGCTCGCAAGCACGGCCGCGAGGTGGCCGATTATATCCATCCCAAGCTCGAGCCTGTGCTGCGAGAGACCTTCGGGGTCATCGTCTATCAGGAACAAGTGATGCAGGCGGCACAACTGCTCGCAGGTTACTCGCTGGGCGAAGCCGACCTGCTACGGCGCGCCATGGGAAAAAAGATCCGCAGCGAGATGCAGAAGCAGCGCACTCGCTTCGTGTCCGGTTGTGTCGAACGCGGTATCGATCAAGGGCAGGCCGAGGCGATCTTTGAGCTGCTCGAGCGCTTTGCCGATTACGGGTTCAACAAGAGCCACGCCGCAGCCTATGCGCTGGTCGCGTATCAGACGGCCTACATGAAGGCGAACTATCCGGTCGAGTTCTTGGCCGCCTCGATGACGCTGGATATGGGCAACACCGACAAGCTTTCGGAGTTCAAGGCCGAGGCCGAGCGCCTCGGCGTCAAAGTCGAGCCCCCTTCGATCAACCATTCCGGTATCGTGTTCGAGGTGCAGGGCAACACGATTCATTACGCCCTCGCCGCCCTCAAAGGCGTGGGACGCCAGGCAGTGGAAGCGGTCGTCGAGGCGCGGGGCAACCAGCCATTCCGTGATCTTGCGGATTTCGCGAGCCGCATCAATCCGCGTTCGGTCAACAAGCGGGTGCTTGAGAGTTTGGCGGCTGCCGGAGCGTTCGATGCGTTGGAAGGAAACCGCGCTCAGGTATTTGCGGGAGCCGACGTAATGCTCGCCGTCGCCCAGCGGCAGCACGAGGTCCATACCAGCGGCGCTCTTGAGTTTTCATTCGGCGGCTCGGCGAGAAGCCGTGCCATCCAGTTGCCGAATATGGAGGCTTGGCTTCCCGCGGAACGCCTGCAGAAAGAGTTCGAAGCCATAGGGTTTTTTCTCACCGGCCACCCGCTTGACGATTACACGGCCGCGATCAAGCAGATGCAATTGCAGGTCTGGGCCGAATTCTCGCGCAGTGTGCGAGGTGGTGCGAGCACGGGCCGCGTGGCTGCGATCGTGCTCACGCGCATGGAGAAGAGAACACGCAACGGCGGCAAGATGGGAATCATCGGGCTTTCGGACCCTACCGGCCACTACGAGGTCGTGGTCTTTTCCGAAGGCTTGCAACAGTTCCGCGATGTGCTCGAGCCGGGAACGCCGGTGTTGCTGAGCTTATCGGCCGAATTGCAGGGCGACGATGTGCGCGCTCGCATCCAATTGGTTGAGCCGCTCGATCAGGCTGCCGCCAGGTTCTCGAAGAGGCTGCGCATATTCCTGCGCGGCGAAGGTCCGATCGAGAGTGTGGCCAAACGGCTCGAGCGCCCGGCCGAGCGTCCGCCACAAGATAAGGCAGACGGCGAGGTTGCGCTCATTTTGCTGCTGGAGGGCGTAGAAGTGGAGGTAAAGCTGCCTGGGCGTTTCAAGCTCTCCCCGCAGATTGCTGGCGCCATAAAGGCGGTCCCCGGAGTGGTGGCAGTCGAGGCAATGTAGTGCCCCGTCGGGGCTAGTCGAGCCGGCCGGGTTGCCCTGCGATCATTATGCGACGTACCGATCGGCGGTCTTCGTCTTGTCGATCCCGGTCCTGTCGATCCCGGTCCGATCCCGGTCCTTGCATGGGGGGATTCGCCCCTATATAAGGCCCTGATCTCACACGCGGACCATGGGCCAAACGCCCGTCCGGTAGCTCCTTCACTGAGCGGTTCAGGAGGGGCTCGCAGGTCTGCGGCGGTTCAACCGGAGAAAAGAAAAGTGGCTGTTCCCGAATTCTCCATGCGCCAGCTGCTGGAGGCTGGTGTCCATTTCGGCCATCAGGCTCATCGCTGGAATCCGAAGATGTCGGAATACATTTTCGGAGCCCGCAACAACATCCACATCATCGATCTCGCCCAGTCTGTGCCCATGCTGCATCGCGCCTTGCAGGCGGTGAGCGACACGGTAGCCAATGGCGGCCGTATCCTCTTCGTCGGCACCAAGCGTCAAGCACAGGACGCGATTGCCACCGCCGCCAAGAAGTCGGCTCAATACTACGTCAACTCGCGTTGGCTCGGCGGCACTCTCACCAACTGGAAGACGATTTCTCAATCCATTAATCGCTTGCGCAAGCTCGACGAGATGCTTTCGTCAGGCGCGTCGCAAGGCTACACCAAGAAGGAACGCCTGACTTTGCAACGCGAGCGCGACAAGCTCGACCGCGCGCTCGGTGGAATCAAGGACATGGGCGGGCTGCCTGACCTTCTCTTCGTCATCGATACGAACAAGGAAGATATTGCCATCAAGGAGGCGCGCCGGCTGGGGCTGCCCGTGGCCGCCATCGTGGACACGAATTGCGATCCGGACGGCATCACTTATGTCGTGCCCGGCAATGACGATGCGAGCCGCGCGATTACCCTGTACTGCGACCTGATCGCGAAGGCTGCCATAGACGGCATTTCACGCGCGCAAGGGGAGCTTGGGATTGATACCGGTGCAGCAGCCGAACCAACGCCGGAAGAGGTTCCCGCGGCGGCCGAAGGGCCCGGCTACGAGGTGCTGTCCGGGCCACGCGGCGTTGCGGACGACCTGAAGAAACTCCATCACATGTCCCCGGCGATCGAAAAGAAGCTCCACGATCTTGGTATTTTTCATTTCTGGCAGATTGCGGGACTGGGGCCCGAGGCCGCTCGCAGCATCGGTGAAGAAGTGGGGCTTCCCGGGCGCATGGACGGATGGATCGCGCAGGCCAAGGAATTGACGGCAGAGTGAACGTTTGGTCGCGTCGCGTCATGCAGCGGGGTGCAGCGAGCGCGTAAAGGGTTCAGTGTGTGGATTAGACAATCGCGGCGCGCAGGAGCCCGGCCACGCCGCACAGAGGGTCGCATTGATGGCGAATATCAGCGCACAGATGGTGAAGGAACTCCGTGAGCGCACGGGGGCAGGGATGATGGATTGCAAGGGTGCCCTCAGCGATACGGCGGGCGATATGGAGCAAGCCGTCGACCTCCTGCGCAAGAAGGGGCTCGCCAAAGCGGCCAGGAAAGCCGGCCGTATCGCCGCGGAAGGCCTGATCGGAGTAGCAGTAGATGGGCTGAAAGGCGTGGCGGTCGAGGTCAATTCGGAGACCGATTTCGTTGCGCGCAACGAGCTGTTTCAGGGCCTGGTGAAGATGATCGCCAATGTCGGCCTCACCGTCGGAGCCGACGTGGAAAAGATCAAGCGGGCGAAGGTCGGCAGCTTGAGCGTCGAGGATGCCATCGCAGACACCGCCGCCAAAATCGGTGAGAATATGTCGCTGCGAAGGGCATCTTCCTTGACCGTCCCCAAGGGCATCATTGCAAGCTACGTTCACAATTCCGTTGACGAAGGGCTAGGGAAGATCGGCGTGCTGATCGGTCTCGAATCGGACAGCAAGAGTGACGAGCTCAGGAGATTCGGGCGGATGCTAGCCATGCATGTTGCAGCCTCCAACCCTCAGGCGGTCGATTCTGCAGGTCTTCCGCCGGAGCTGGTACGCCGGGAGAGGGAGGTGCTGGCCGACAAGTTCAAAGCCCAAGGCAAGCCGGCGCATATCATCGACAAGATTGTCGAATCAGGTCTCAAGACGTTCTACACTGAGGTTTGCCTCCTCGATCAGGCCTTTATCCACGAGCCGGACAAGAGCGTTGCCCAAGCCATCAAACAGGCCGAGGACGTTGCGGGGGCGCCGATTAAAGTTGCAGGATTCATACGCTACGCTCTCGGCGAGGGTATCGATCGCCCCGACACCGATTTTGCGGCTGAGGTGGCTGCAGCGGGACGGGGGTGATGTCAGTCGTGATCTAGCGGGCAGCGACCCGGGATTACGCAGCATGGCTGAGCCTCCCTACCGTCGCGTTATCATAAAAGTGTCGGGGGAGGCTCTCGTCGGTCCCGGCGGCTTCGGCATTCACCAACCCACTCTTGAGCGGATTGCGACAGATGTGGTGGCTGCGCGCGGGAGTGGGGTTGCAATCGGCATCGTGATCGGCGGGGGCAATATTTTTCGAGGCGTAAGCGTCTCGAAAAACGGCATCCCCCGCGCGACTGGCGACATGATGGGCATGCTCGCCACCGTGATGAATGGCCTGGCGCTGGAGAGCGCTCTGCAAAAAGCCGGCGCATCGGCACGCGTGATGTCTGCCCTGGCCATGCCTGGCGTTTGCGAATCCTACGAACGAGGACGGGCATTGCGGCTGCTCGCTGGCGACCACGTCCTGGTGTTTTCCGGAGGTATCGGAAACCCGTTCTTTACGACGGACACGACAGCCGTTTTGCGGGCCGCCGAAATCGGAGCCGATGCGGTGTTCAAGGCCACGGATGTCGATGGCGTCTACAGTGCGGATCCGAAAAAGGATGGAAGCGCGCGTCGATACGAGCACTTGACCCACGGCGAGGCAATCGCACGCAACCTGAAAGTAATGGATATCACCGCTTTCGCCCTTGCTCGAGAATGTCACATGCCTATCATCGTGTTCTCGGTTCGAGACTCAGGCGCGATTAGTGCGGTGTTGCGGGGAGAAGGACGTTTCACCATCGTCCGCGACTGAAGCGCATCAAAACAACTTCACCCGACCGAAGGCGGGGGGATTAAACCGATCGAGGTCATCATGGCCACTCCAATACACGATCTCAATGAGCTCAAAAGGCGCATGCAGGGCGCGCTCCAGCTGTTGAAGCAGGAGCTGGGGGGACTGCGTACCGGCCGGGCCTCTGCAAGCTTGCTGGACCCGATTCAGGTTGAGGCGTATGGCACGCATATGCCGCTCAACCAGGTTGCGACGATCAGCGTGCCTGAGCCGCGACTGTTATCGGTGCAAGTCTGGGACAGATCGATGGTCCACGCCGTAGAGAAAGCCATCGCAGCCTCCAACCTAGGTCTCACTCCTTCGACGGAAGGTCAGGTTCTGCGCTTGCGTATTCCGGAGCTGAACGAGGAGCGCCGGCGCGAGCTCGTAAAAGTGGCGCACAAATACGCCGAGGCTGCCCGGGTGGCGGTGCGTCACGTCCGACGCGACGGACTGGATGTGCTCAAAAAGCTCGAGAAGGATCACAAAATCAGCGAAGACGACGGAAAGCGATCTGCCGAGCAGGTGCAAAAGGCGACGGACGAGGCAATCGCGGACATCGACAGAATGCTTGCGACTAAGGAAAAAGAAGTGCTCACGGTGTAGGGATCGGCAGAATGTCCCAAGCTGAGTCGCTCCGCGCAGTCCGCATCGCCAATCTTGCCGTGCCGCGGCATGTGGCCATTATCATGGATGGGAACGGGCGTTGGGCGGCCGCGCGGGGATTGCCGAGGGGGGAGGGGCATCGGCGCGGGGTCGAGGCGCTGCGCCGAACAGTCCGGGCAGCGGGTGATCTCGGCATCGGGTTTCTGACCATTTTTTCCTTCAGTGCCGAGAACTGGACAAGACCGCCGTCTGAGGTCCGTGAGCTGATGGCGCTATTGCGCCGGTTCATCCGGCACGATCTTGCGGAGCTGCACCATAGCGGCGTGCGTGTCCGCGTCATCGGAGAGAGAGAGAGCCTCGACCGGGATATCCGGCGACTTTTGGACGAAGCCGAGCAGCTCACCAAGGACAATGACAAGCTTGTGCTGGTTGTTGCGTTCAACTACGGGGCTCGACAGGAGATCGCCAGGGCGGCGCAGCGGCTCGCGTTAGCCGTGTCCGCAGGAGATCTGGCGGTCAGCGATATTAGCGCTGACAAGCTCGGCAGTTGCCTCGATGCGCCCGATCTGCCCGATCCGGATCTCATTATTCGCACCAGCGGGGAGCAACGGCTTTCAAATTTTCTCCTGTGGCAGGCTGCCTACAGCGAGCTGATCTTTGTTCCGAGCCATTGGCCCGATTTCGACCGCGCTACCCTCGAAAGCGCAATCGCCGAATATCGCGGCCGTGAACGCCGTTTTGGTGGCCTGATAGCGCGTACCGGGTGACGAGGCGTGACGGGTTCGCATTGGACGCATCGGTTGGCCGGGTCTCAGTTGGGAGGTGGTGAGTTTGTGTTGCGCGTGTGCTCGGCACTGGTGCTTGCGCCGCTTGCGATTGCGACCGCATATGTTGGAGGGTGGCTGTTCGCTGCATTCTGGGCAGCAGCCGCGATCGGCATTTTTTGCGAGTGGCTTTGGCTCGTCACCCAGTTCCGCGCGCGTGCTGCACTGGTCACGGGCGCAGCGACCATCGCGCTCGCAGCTGCAATTGCAGCCGCTGGCCATGTTCCGGTGGCCATCGCGGTCCTCGCAGCAGGTACGGTCGGCCCGCTAACTCTCGCTCCGCAAAGCCGCCGCCTGTGGCTTGCAGCCGGCTTGCTTTACGCAGGCTCGATTGCTGTTGCGCCGATCCTGCTGCGCTCTGATCCCGCAACCGGATTTCTGACGATCGTTTTGCTGTTTGCGGTCGTGTGGAGTACCGACATCATCGCCTATTTCCTCGGCCGCGCGATTGGCGGGCCGAAACTGATGCCGCGCGTGAGTCCTCGAAAAACGTGGTCGGGCGCGCTGAGCGGCACAGGAGCTGCTATTGTTTCGGCACTGGCTGTTGCCTATGCGGGCGGCCTTACAGTCACCTTCCCGCTGGCCGTGCTTGCCTGCGCCCTGTCGGTGTCCGCGCAGGCGGGAGACCTGCTCGAATCCGCTCTCAAGCGCAAATTCGGCGCGAAGGATGCGAGTCAGCTTATCCCTGGACACGGAGGACTGATGGACCGATTAGACGGGTTTGCAGCTGCGAGCTTCTTGGCTGTGCTGATCGGTGTCGTGCGGGGAGGGTTCGAGACTCCTGGACGTGGCCTGTTGGCGTGGTGAGCACATAAAGATGGAGCAACCGGCTGCCGAGGGTATCGGATCTGCTCACGTCAATGAGCGGCGAACGGTGAGCCTGCTTGGGGCTACGGGTTCGATCGGGGCCAGCACTCTCGATCTCATCAAACGCGCCGGTGATCGCTACAGGGTTGTGGCCGTGTGCGCGAACAGGAACGTTGCGGCGCTTGCCGCATTGGCGCGTGAGTTCGATGCCGAGTTCGCGGCGGTTGGGGATCCTGACGGCTTTGCTGAGCTAAAAGACGCGCTGTTTGGAACAGGAATAGAAATCGGGGCTGGCGAAAATGCTGTGATTGAGGCTGCCCAGCGACCAGCCGAATGGGTCATTGCAGCAATCACCGGTGCGGCCGGGCTGAAGTCCACGCTCGCTGCTGCCGAGCGGGGGGCAATTGTGGCTTTGGCCAACAAGGAGACCCTGGTCTGCGCAGGCGGTTTGTTTATGCGCCGCGCCGCCGCATCCGGCGCCACTGTTCTTCCGGTCGATTCCGAGCATAACGCCCTGTTCCAGGCGATGAGAGGAAGCCGTCGAGAAGACGTTCATCGCGTCATTTTGACCGCCTCCGGGGGCCCGTTTCGCACAGCTGGCATCGAAGCTATCAAGGCCGCAACCGTCGAGCAGGCGCTCAAGCATCCCAATTGGTCGATGGGTCCAAAGGTGACAATCGATTCGGCGACCATGATGAACAAAGGCCTTGAGCTGATTGAGGCTCACCACCTCTTCGATCTGCGCCCCGACCAAATCGACATCCTCGTTCACCCGCAATCAATCGTGCACAGCTTGGTCGAATACTGCGATGGCTCCGTCATTGCGCAGCTCGGCAACCCCGACATGCGGATTCCCATTGCATACTGCCTCGGGTGGCCCCGGGCGCGGCTTGCGACCCCCGCACCGCAACTCGATCTGGCGCGCCTGGGATCTCTGACCTTTGAGGACCCCGACGTTACGCGGTTTCCAGCTCTATCGCTCGCGCGCGGCGCACTCGAGGCGGGTGGGGCGGCTCCGACCGTACTCAATGCCGCCAACGAAGTCGCGGTAGACGAATTCCTTGCCGGATCCCTGAAATTTGCCGATATAACCGGCTTGGTTGAGGCGGCACTGGATGCGGCCGTCCGCCAGGACTGGGTCAGAGAGCCGCAAGACGTTGAAGAGGCACTCTTCATTGACCATAATACCAGATTAATAGCGCGCGATATCTTGCCAGAAATTGCCGCAAAGGCATCCTAGAAAGTCCGGTCGGGGAACTTTCGATGGGCGGCTGGGGAACACTGGGCCAATGAGTTTTGAATTTCTGTCTGGGATCAACATGCTGGGTTCAAGCGTGTTGGGCATTGTTATTCCCTTTTTGTTCGTGCTCACGCCCGTGGTGTTTTTCCACGAGCTTGGCCATTTCCTTGTCGCGCGGTGGTGCGGCGTCAAAATCCTGGTCTTTTCCATTGGTTTCGGCCCGGAACTGTTCGGTTTCAACGACCGCCACGGCACGCGATGGAAAATCGCCGCCATCCCATTGGGCGGATACGTAAAGTTCTTCGGAGATGAAAATGCGGCGAGCGCCCCTGATTTGGCGGCAATAGCCCGCATGACGCAGGAGCAGCGTCGCGAGAGCTTCATCGACCAGTCGGTAGGGCGAAGAGCAGCCATTGTTTGCGCGGGGCCCCTGGCGAATTTCGTGCTCGCGATTGCGATTTTCGCGAGTCTCTTCGCGATTTTCGGCAAGCCGAGCACCTCTCCTCGGGTAGATGCAGTCCAGCCTGGAAGCGCGGCCGAGACTGCGGGCTTCAAGCCTGGCGATTTGGTGTTGAGCATCAACGGAAGTCCGATCGACAGCTTTTCGGACATGCAGCAGATCGTCAGCACAAGCGCTGGTGAAACCCTGCTGTTCGAGGTCGAGCGGGGCGGCTCGCACGTCGAGTTCAAAGCGGTGCCGGCGCTGAAGGAAGTGAAGGACAGGTTCGGCAATGTGCACCATCAAGGCATTCTGGGTATCACCCGGTCACCTTCGCCGGATGACGCGCATTTCCAGCCTGTTGGGGCTTTCAAAGCACTTGAGCTCGGGGTTCAAAGGACCTGGTTCGTAGCCGAGCGCACGCTGTCCTACATCGGAGGAGTCATCGTGGGACGCGAGGCCCCGGATCAACTCGGTGGGCCTATCCGGATTGCCCAGGTTTCGGGTCAGGTGGCAGCCGAAGGCCTGCCGTCACTGATTAGCCTGGCAGCGGTGCTCTCGGTGTCGATCGGTCTGCTCAATCTGTTTCCTGTGCCGCTGCTCGATGGCGGGCACCTTTTGTTTTACCTAATCGAAGCGGCGAGGGGCAGACCGCTATCCGAGCGCGCCCAGGAGGTGGGCTTCCGCATAGGGCTGGCAATTGTCCTGATGTTGATGATCTTCGCCACATATAACGACGTCCTACAACTGTGGCGCTCGAACACGGGGAGTTAGACAACCAAGGCTGCATCGGATCGGTTTGGGGGACGACCTTTCTCGTGAGCATCCTCGTTCATGGGGATGCTTAAAGGGGACGACAAAGGCGCGTGGGGGAATGAAGCTCGGTTTGCGGATTGTTCGGGGGCTCGGCTTGGCTTGCCTTGTCCTCGGGGGCGTTTTGTTGAGCGTTGCCGCCGTTTCAGTCACGGCGCGCGACGCCTATGCTCAGGCGCTCACCATCAACTCCATTATTGTCCAGGGCAACCAGCGCGTCGAGTCGGATACGATTCGCTCATACTTCCGGCCGGGACCAAGCGGTCGATTGGACGCGTTCCAGATCGATGAGGGCGTGAAAGCACTGTATGCCACCGGTCTGTTTCAAGACGTCCGACCGAGTATTCAAGGCGGAAGGCTCATCATTACCGTCGTCGAAAATCCGGTAATCAATCGCATTGCCTTCGAGGGCAACAAGAAGGTCAAGGATGAGCAGCTTAGATCCGAAATCCAGTCGAAGGAACGGGGAACGCTTTCGCGCCCCGTTGTCCAGGCGGATGTCGCGCGCCTGGTCGAAATCTATCGGCGCGGCGGACGGTTTGACGTTCATATCGAACCCAAGATCATCGAGCTTCCGAATAACCGCGTCGATCTCGTCTTCGAAATCAGCGAGGGCGCTAAAACCGGCGTCAAGGTCATCCAGTTCATCGGCAATCGCGCGTATTCAGGCTACCGACTAAAGGATGTGATTAAGACAACCGAAACCGGCCTGTTGGCATTCCTGCAGACCGGCAATATTTACGATCCCGACCGAATCGAGGCTGATCGGGAGCTGCTGCGGCGCTTCTACCTCAAGCACGGCTTCATAGACGTTCGGGTGGTCTCCGCCCTCGGCGAATATGATCCGGCGCGACGGGGGTTTGTGGTCACCTTCACCATCGAGGAGGGGGAGCAATATCGCATCGGAAGCGTCGATGTTCAGTCGACCATCCGGGGGCTCAACCCGTGGCTGCTGCGGCCGAAGCTGCGGACCTTCCCTGGCGATGTCTATAATGCCGAGGCGGTCGAGAAGACCGTCGAGGAGATGACGATCGAAGCCGCCAAGCAGGGTTTCGCATTTGCCACCGTTCGGCCCCGTGCGGCGCGTGACAATCAAACGAGGACGGTCGGTCTCGTTTTCATGGTCGAGGAGGGACAACGGGCCTATATCGAGCGCATCAACGTCCGAGGCAATAGTCGCACCCGCGAGTATGTTATCCGGCGCGAATTCGATATTGCGGAGGGTGATGCCTACAATCGTGCTCTCGTGAATCGAGCTGAACGCCGCCTGAAGAATCTGGGGTATTTCAAATCCGTCAAGATCACGCCGGAGCCAGGGTCCGCCCCTGACCGCGTCATCCTGAACGTGGACCTGGAGGAACAGTCGACCGGCGAGTTCCAGGTGTCAGGGGGTTATTCAACCGCGGACGGGTTCCTGGCGGAGGTCAGCGTCTCTGAAAGAAACCTGTTAGGACGGGGGCTGTTTGCCAAGGCATCCGTGCAATATGGACAGTATGCGCGCGGAGTCCAGCTGTCGTTCGTCGAGCCGTATTTTCTCGGATACCGCGTAGCATTCGGAGTTGATTTGTTCGGGAAGCAACAACTCCCGACGAGCTATATCTCGTACTCTACGACGACGGTAGGAGGGGCCGCGCGCCTCGGATTTGCCCTGCGGGAAGATCTCGCGCTTCAGATACGGTATTCGCTGTCTCGGCAGGAAGTTTCGCTGCCGCAATACCTGAATGACTGCATCCTATCGCCGAACGCTCCGATCAATGGAGGCCCCGGGGTAGGCCCGTTTGACATCTGCTTTTTGAATGGGGAAGCCTCGCTCGCCGTGCGCCGAGAGC
>DATBYX010000424.1:0-4855 GCA_036513475.1 Xanthobacteraceae bacterium
GCCTTCATGGCGATCAGCATTCCTTTTTTGGGATTTGCAGTTGCCGGCTTCGTCACCATGATAATCCTGCTGCACGCCGTCGAGAAATCGGGTTGGGTCTTCTCGGTCTCATTGGCATTCATCTCGGTTGCCGCTGTTGACTGGCTGTTCGGCAGGGTCTTGGGCATGGCGCTGCCCAGCGGGCCATGGGGCTGGTGAGGCATGGAGGCGCTCGTCGGTCTGCTGACGGGATTTGGCGTCATCATGACGCCGGCGAATCTTTATCTCTGCTTTTTAGGAAGCCTGATCGGAACATTGGTCGGCGTGCTGCCGGGCGTAGGCCCGCTCGCTGCATTGGCTTTGCTGTTGCCGGTCACCTTCACGCTGTCCCCGGTCGGTGGAATGGTGATGCTCGCCTCGATCTTTTACGGAGCCATGTATGGCGGCTCGACGACCTCGATCCTGCTGAATATTCCAGGCGAGGCCGCTTCGGTCGTGACCTGCATCGACGGTCATCAGATGGCAAAACAGGGGCGCGCCGGTGCCGCGCTCGGCATCGCAGCGATTGGTTCCTTTGTCGCGGGCACGCTGGGCGTCATCGTGATGACGTTTTGCGCGCCGGCAATCGCGGCGGTTGCCATTCGCTTCGGCCCGCCCGAGAATTTTGCGCTGATGGTTCTCGGGGTTGTCTGCACGCTCTTCATGATCACGCGTTCTCCGGTCAAGGGCGCACTGATGATAGCGCTCGGATTTCTCACTGCCACAGTCGGAATTGACGTTGTGAACGGACGCGAGCGCTTCACCTTCGGATCGGTGGACCTTTCTGCGGGGATCGAGTTGCTGGCGGTAGTGATCGGCCTGTTCGGCGTGACCGAAATCTTGAGCAACGTTGAGGCGACGGTGAAGAGCACCGTCGTCGCGGAACGTATTCGCGGCCTGTGGCCGACCCTTGCCGACTGGCGTGCGTCCTGGCGGCCGATGCTCCGCGGGAGCGGGCTTGGTTTCTTCCTGGGCCTGGTGCCTGGCGGCGGACCGGTGACCGCATCCTTCATGAGCTATGCCGTAGAAAAGCGGATATCCGCTCGTCCCGAGCGGTTTGGGAAAGGTGCCATCGAAGGCGTCGCCGGTCCGGAATCGGCGAACAACGCCGCAGTTGCCGGGAGCCTCATCCCGGTTCTTTCGCTCGGCATACCCGGCAATCCAGTGACCGCGCTCCTTCTCGGCGCCCTGGTAATCCAGGGTATTCAACCGGGCCCGCTTTTCATCACGCAACGGCCGGATTTGTTTTGGGGGATCGTTGCCAGCATGTACGTAGGCAACGTGTTTCTGCTGTTGCTGAATCTACCGCTGGTCGGCCTGTGGGCGCAGCTCCTGCGTATCCCTTACCGCGTGCTGTTTCCCATTGTGCTGCTGCTGTCGGTCGTGGGTACCTACTCGGCAAACAAGAATGTCTTCGACCTTTGGGTCATGCTCGGCTTCGGGATCGCAGGATATGTGCTGCACAAGCTGAAGTACGATCTTGCACCGTTTATCATCGCGTTCGTGCTCGCGCCGTTGCTAGAGCAGTCGCTGCGTCAATCATTGGCGATGTCGCCGCATGGCGCTATGATCTTCATCGAACGTCCGGCGACGCTGCTGATGCTTTTGTGCAGCGCCGGGCTCATCGCGTTGATGCTCCGACCGCTGCCGAATACCAAGGGAGGGAGATTATGAGAAACCCAAGAATCGCTTTCGTATTTCTTGCCATTTCTCTTTCCGCTCTGCTTGCGACCCCGGCCGCGGCTCAGGGCGATGGCGCCAAGGCGGATCTCGCCAAGCTCAAGCCAAAGGATTTTCCGACCGGCCCGATCGAGTTCACTGTAGTCTATCCGGCCGGCGGCGGAATGGATGTCACCGCGCGGCTGCTTGCCAAGCACGTCGAAAAATGGAGCGGTGACAGGATCGTCGTCAACAATCGCACCGGCGGCGCCGGGATGGTCGGCCATGCCTATCTCGCCACCCAGGCAAAGCCGGATGGGTACACGGTGGGTGTCATCGCCAACCTGATGTGGGGCGACGCCATGCTGCGCGCGCAGAACCGTTGGGCCTATACTGATCTTGAACCGATCGGCTATCTCAACTCCGATGCATTGACGTGGGTAGGCCCGACCGAAGGACCGTACAAGGGCATGTCGGTCAGGCAAATCGTTGCACTCGCCAAGGACAAGCCCGGCACGATACGCGCTGCAACCGTCCCTGGCAGCATGTGGGACTATATCCTCGATCAGGTCGAGGCGAATACCGGCGCAAAATTCCTGCGTGTACCATTCCAGGGTGGCGGCGCCGGCATCAACGCGCTGGCCGGCGAAAACGTCGACATCGCGCAAGGATTCTACTCCGAATTCCGTGGTCTTGCCGAGGCCGGCAAGGTGACGCCGATCGGCGTCGCATCCTCGGAACGCATGAGTTTTCTCAAAGACACGCCTACGATGAATGAGGCATTGGGCGGAAACGAGTATCTATGGAATGTCATACGGTTCGTAGTCGTTCCAAAGGGAACGCCAGCGGATCGCAAGGCCTATCTCAAAGCGGCCATCGAGGCCGCGATGAAAGACCCGGAGCTGGTTGCCGAGTATGTCAAGGCCGGCGTCTACTTCGATCCAAAGCTCACCAATGCCGCTCGGATGGAGGCAAATCTGAACGAATACGCCGAACGGGAGCGGGAGTTCTATCAGAAGACCGGCCGATTAAAATAACATCGCGCATGCGGCGCAGCTCGGAGCGGATACTGACTACGCACGCCGGAAGCCTGCCGCGGCCGGAGCACTTGACCAGCCTTTTCGTCCGGCGTGCCCGCGGCGAAGGCGTCGACCCGGTTGCGATCGCCAAGGCAGGCCGCGAGGCGCTGCGCGCAATCGTTCCCCTGCAGGCTTCGGCCGGTATCGACGTGGGCAACAACGGCGAGCAGCAGCACGACTCGTTTTTCCTCTATCTCAAGGACCGTCTGACGGGGCTTGGCGGGACCTGGCAGCGGCCGTCGCGCGCGGACGTGGACCGATATCCCGAATTCAAGAAGCGATGGCTCGAGCAGATGTCGAGCACGTCCCGTGTCTCGCCGAACGAGGGATTGCCCATGGCGATCGGGGAAGTGCATTACATCGATCCGGCGATCATCGATGCGGAGTGCCGCGACTTCGGGGATGTCCTCGCTGAAAATCCCAATGTCTTCGTCGAGACTTTCATGAACGCTCCATCGCCCGGAATTGTAGCCGCGGCGATCAAGAACGAGAATTACGATACCGATTTGAAATACCTCGAGGCTCTCGCCGAGGCGTTGCGGGTCGAGTATGAAACCATCGTCCGGTCAGGCTTTGTATTGCAGATCGATGCTCCGGACCTCGCTCTCGAACGGCACATTTCCTATAAGGACAAGCCGCTGTCGAAGTTTATCGAGTTTGTCGAGAATGTAGTTGCCGTTATCAACGCCGCCTTGAAGAATATCACGCCCGACCGGGTTCGCCTCCACATCTGCTGGGGCAATTCGGAATCGCCTCACGACAGCGACGTGCCGCTGGAAGACATCCTGCCTGCCGTTCAGCATGCAAACGTCGGGGCCTTGTATCTGCCCTTCGCCGGCCCGCGCCACGCTCACGAATATCGGTGTTTCGAAAGGTTTCCGCTGAAGCCGGACCAGATCCTGGTGGCAGGCGTGATCGACCCGCTAACGAATATCGTGGAGCATCCCGAGGTTGTATCCGACCGGATTGAACGAGTGGCGATGGTACTCGGTGACGCGTCCAAAGTGCTCGCCGCGACCGATTGCGGCTTTGATACGTCGGCAGGATGGGGTCGGGTCGCGCCGGATGTGGTTTGGGCCAAGCTCCGCAGCCTCAGGGACGGAGCACGCATCGCTTCCGTGCGTCTGTTCTAGTCCGAGACTCCGTTGGCGCTTCGTTATCTGGTACGTGCCGGAGATCGTGGGTGAAGCGGGCGTGACGAGATATTTTCGTGGTTTCCTGGGAGGGAAGACGTGTTCGGTGGCCACAGGCAATCTCATGTTCATTCTATGCCCGCCACGCCGGCCTTCCGCACCACCTGGCCCCAAGCGTCGACTTCTTTCGCGACGAACTTCGCAAGCTCGACCGGCGGAGTCGAAGCGCCGGGAACCAGACCCATGTCCATCAGCTTCTTCTGCCCCTCTGGGCTCGCGACATAGGCGGTCATCTCCTTATGCAATAAGTCGATCACGCGCGCTGGAGTACCGTTGGGCGCGGATAGCATCTGCCAGGGCGCGGAATCGAAGCTTGGGACAGTCTCGGTGATCGTTGGGATCTCGGGCGCGGCCGGGATGCGCGTGGCAGTCGTGACGCCCAGCGCACGCACCTTGCCACCCTCGATCTGTGGCAGCACCGGCGGCGAGTCGGCGAACAGCACCTGGATATGACCCGCGATTAGGTCATTTAGCGCCGGCATAGTCCCCTTATAGGGCACGTGAGTCATCTGCGTGCCAGTAAGGCTCTTGAACAGTTCTCCATAAAGATGATGGGAGGCGCCGACGCCACCGGAGCCGAAGCTCAGCTTACCGGGGTGGTCCTTCGCGTATTCGATGAGTTCGGCGACGTTCTTCACCGGCAGGTCATTGTTGACCACGAGGATGAAGGGCAAATGCGCAAGCATGGCGATCGGTTGAAAATCCTTCACCGGGTCGTAGCTGATTTTCTTGTAGAGGGTAGGATTGATTGCCATCGCTGAGCTGGTAGCGACCAACAGCGTGTACCCATCCGGCGCGGCCCTGGCGACTGCGTTGACGCCGATCTGCTGGCCGGCGCCAGGGCGATTCTCGACGACGAAGGACTTGCCGAGCTGGGCCTCAAGCGCGGCCGCCGCCATACGGCCG
>DATBYX010000425.1:0-14278 GCA_036513475.1 Xanthobacteraceae bacterium
TCAGTCTCTGCGATACACCCAGACTCGCGCCGGCGGAATGTTCATCCATACCCGCTCCGAGCTTTGCGCCCGCACGCGGTCGAGCCGCGTTGGCATCGGCGGGACAGTGTTGTAGGTAAATTGCACGAACGGCGCCCGGGCAGACATCAGGGCGAAGGCTTCAAATAGAAGCCGCAAACGCGTTCTCATCGGCTTGGTAAAGAGCGGCAGACCGGAAACGACCGCCGCCGCCGGCTCCTGCAAGAGGCCGGCCAGAAGAGCCTTGAGGCCGTAAGCGTCCCCCTGCACCACAGTGGCGGCGGGATAACGTGCTCTCAGCAGCCGGCAGAAGGTGGCATCAAACTCCACAAGCACAAGTCGCCCGGGATCGATGCCCTGAGCGACCAATGCCTCGGTGATAGGGCCCGTACCGGGCCCAAGCTCCACGACGGCACCCGGTATCTTCGGATCCACATAGGCCGCCATGGTGCGAGCAAGCGCTCTGCTCGACGGCGTGACCGCCCCCAGGGCCAACGGCTTTTCCAGCCAGGTGCGGATGAAGCGCACATCGTCATCCAGCGATTCAAAGCTTTGCTCGAATTTCCGTCGCTGCTGCTCGAATCGCCGCTCGATCCTCTTTTCAAACGCTCCTTTCCGTCGTTCGAGCAGCTGGATGTGCCGCTCGATCTTTCGTCCGAGCACGACCTTATGCAGCTCGAAAATGCGTTTTTGCTTTTCGAACTCCCTTTCAAGAAGCAGCAGAGCGGGAAGTTGCATTGAGTGCCCACCGACGGAATGGTACAGACGGTAACCGGTAAAGCGCAGCACCGCAGGGGTCAAGCGGCAGATGTCTCAGACTTGCCCGGACCGGCCCAGAAACTCCTTGACCTTGCCGAAAAATCCGGAGGACTCCGGCTGCGTGTCCCTGGATGACAAGCGCTCAAATTCACTCAGCAGCTCCCGCTGGCGCTTCGTGAGCTTTTGCGGTGTCTCAACCAGGACCTGGATGTACATGTCACCTGCCTGCTTGGAACGCAGCACCGGCATGCCTTTGCCCTGAACACGGAACCGTCTCCCCGACTGCGTACCCTCCGGCACCTTTACGCGCGTATTGGTGCCATCGATCGTTGGCACTTCAAATTCCCCGCCCAGCGCAGCGGTGACCATGGAGATCGGTACTCGGCAGTGGAGATCGGCGCCTTCCCGCTGAAAGAACAGATGTCCGGCAATGGAGAGAAAAATGTAGAGATCGCCGGTCGGACCGCCGCGTACGCCCGCCTCGCCCTCTCCCGCCAGACGAATGCGAGTCCCGTCCTCGACACCGGGCGGAATGTTCACGGATAGCGTGCGCTCGCGCGTGACCCTGCCTGAGCCGGAGCAGGCTTGACACGGATTGTCGATCACCTGGCCGCGGCCCTGACAGTTCGGGCAGGTCCTCTCCAGAGTAAAAAAGCCCTGGGCATGGCGGATACGGCCCTGGCCGCCGCAGCTCGGGCAAGCCTTCGGCCGGGTACCCGCCTTTGCTCCGGAGCCAGAGCAGGATTCGCAGGTCACTGATGCGGGGATGCGGACGTGTGCGGTTTTTCCCGAATACGCCTCCTCCAGCCTGATCTCCATGTTGTAGCGCAAGTCGGCGCCACGCTCCCGGCCGGAGCGCGCGCGGCCTGCGCCCATTCCGAAAATACCTTCGAACAGATCGGAGAATGCGGAGCCGAAATCGGCACCAAACCCGGCGGGGCCGCCCGGCCCGCCATGCTCGAACGCGGCGTGGCCAAACCGGTCGTAGGCGGCGCGTTTGTCCGGATCCTTCAGAATTTCGTAAGCCTCATTGATCTCCTTGAAACGCGCCTCGCAGTTCTTATCGCCTGGATTGCGATCGGGATGCCATTTCATCGCCAGCTTACGGAAGGCCGATTTGAGCTCCCCTTCGTCGGCGCTGCGCTCGACCCCTAGAACCTCGTAAAAGCAGCGCTTGGCCATTCGCGCGTCCGCTCTCATCGTGTCTGTCACCGAACCATCCCCATCTTACCTGCTCCCAGTCTCCTTCAAAAACGTGCACCCCCGGTTACTGAACCGGGGGTGTCGCGTTGAACCAAGCGCAGGCATGCGCGCCCTCGCGCGGCATCAGGCCGATTTCTTGTTCTTCTTGTCGTCATCAACCTCGGTGAACTCCGCGTCGACCACGTCCTCTTTCTTGCCCCCGTCTGCCCCCGCTCCGCCGCCGGGGCCGCCCGGACCACCCGCGCCTTCCTGGGTCTGCTTGTACATCGCCTCCCCCAGCTTCATGGAGGCTTGCGCCAGCGTATTGGTCTTAGCCGTGATTGCGTCGGCATCGTCCCCTTTCAGGGCTTCCTTGAGATCGGCAATCGCATTCTCAATCGCGCGACGGTCGCCCTCGCCGATCTTCGAGCCGTGCTCGCCGAGTGCCTTCTCGGTGGAGTGGAGCAGGGCCTCGGCGTGGTTTTTGGCCTCGACCTGCGCCTTACGCTTCTTGTCTTCCTCGGCATGGGCTTCCGCGTCTTTCACCATCCGCTGGATATCAGCATCGGAAAGGCCGCCCGACGCCTGGATACGGATCTGCTGCTCCTTGCCGGTGCCCTTGTCCCTGGCGTGCACATTCACGATGCCGTTGGCGTCGATGTCGAACGTCACCTCGATCTGGGGTACGCCGCGCGGGGCCGGCGGAATTCCGACCAGATCGAACTGCCCAAGCATCTTGTTATCCGCCGCCATTTCACGTTCGCCCTGGAAGACCCGGATGGTCACGGCGCCTTGATTGTCCTCGGCGGTCGAGAAGACCTGGCTCTTCTTGGTTGGAATGGTGGTGTTTCGGTCAATCAGTCGGGTGAAAACACCGCCCAGCGTCTCGATGCCGAGCGAAAGCGGAGTGACGTCGAGCAGCAACACGTCCTTGACGTCGCCCTGCAGCACGCCCGCCTGGATGGCCGCGCCCACTGCGACCACCTCGTCGGGATTGACGCCCTTGTGCGGCTCTTTCCCGAACAACTGCTTCACGACCTCCTGCACTCTTGGCATGCGGGTCATGCCCCCGACCAGGACCACCTCGTTGATCTCGGCCGCGGAGAGACCTGCATCCTTGAGCGCCAGCCGACAGGGCTCGACGGTCTTTTGCACAAGGTCGTCCACGAGCGCCTCGAACTTTGCCCGGGTAAGCTTCATCGTGAGGTGCTTGGGACCTGAGGCATCCGCCGTTATGAACGGCAGGTTGATCTCGGTCTGAGTAGTAGAGGAGAGCTCGATCTTCGCCTTCTCGGCGGATTCTTTCAGACGCTGCAGCGCAAGCTTGTCGCGTCGCAGGTCGATCCCCTGCTCTTTCTGAAACTCGTCGGCGAGATAGTTGACCAGACGCATGTCGAAGTCCTCGCCGCCGAGGAAGGTGTCGCCATTCGTCGACTTCACCTCGAAGACGCCATCGCCGATCTCCAGGATGGAAATGTCGAACGTGCCCCCACCCAGGTCGTAAACCGCAATGGTGCCGGTCTTCTGCTTGTCGAGCCCATAGGCGAGCGCCGCAGCGGTCGGCTCATTGATAATGCGCAGCACTTCGAGACCCGAAATCTTGCCGGCGTCTTTGGTCGCCTGGCGCTGGGCGTCATTGAAATATGCGGGAACAGTAATGACAGCCTGCTCGACCTTCTGACCGAGATAGGCTTCGGCGGTCTCCTTCATCTTCTGCAGAACGAAGGCCGAAATCTGCGAGGGGGAATAGCTCTTGCCTTCGATCTCCACCCACGCATCCCCGTTCGAGGCCCGTACGATCTTGTAGGGGACAAGCTTTTTGTCCTTCTCGACCATCGGGTCGTCGTAGCGCCGCCCGATGAGGCGCTTGACCGCAAAAATCGTGCGCTCGGGATTGGTAACTGCCTGGCGCTTGGCAGGCTGGCCCACCAGCCGCTCGCCATCGTCGGTAAACGCAACGATCGATGGTGTGGTGCGCATGCCCTCGGCGTTCTCAATGACCTTCGGCGTCTTGCCTTCCATGACGGCGACGCACGAATTCGTAGTGCCGAGGTCGATGCCAATGACCTTGCCCATGATGCTTAATTCCTCTCTTTTGCGGCAGGTCGGCTGGGCCCTGTTCGGCACCCGAGGGGAGATTCCGCTTTGGCTGCGGCCCGCTGCCGACCCCCTTCCATGCACATTCAGATGCCGCCCCCTGCAGCGGCATGGCTCATATAGGGGGGCGAGTTTGGGCCGCAAGACATGTGATCATGGATACTTAGCCCGGACGCATCGCAGTGAAGTCCAGGCTAAGATGTGCAGTTTTCCGGTCGCCCAGGCATGCGAGAACATGCCCAACTCCAGGGATTGCGCAGAAGCATGAGCCGTTGGCTACCCCTCCCCGGACTGCGCTTCGTGCCCGGGTTTCTCGATGCGCAGAGCCAAGCGGCGCTTCTGCGCGACTTGGACGAGGTGTTCACAGCTGCGCCGCTGTATTCTCCCCGGATGCCGAAAAGCGGTAAACCGCTCTCGGTACGGATGACGAACTGCGGGACGCTCGGCTGGGTGACCGATGAGGCGGGCTATCGTTATCAGGCACTCCACCCTCAAACCGGACAACCCTGGGCAGCAATGCCTGC
Source organism: Xanthobacteraceae bacterium (assembly GCA_036513475.1). Taxonomy (GTDB): domain Bacteria; phylum Pseudomonadota; class Alphaproteobacteria; order Rhizobiales; family Xanthobacteraceae; genus VAZQ01. The sequence continues at coordinate 4,581 of DATBYX010000425.1, forward strand.
GCGCGTGCTGGAGGCGTGGAATGCGCTTGCGCACTATCCCCATCCTGCCGAGTGTTGTCTGATCAATTATTACGATGCGACTGCGAGGATGGGGCTGCACCAGGACCGCGATGAGCGCGACTTCGATGCACCGGTCGTCTCGCTCTCGCTGGGCGATACCTGCTTCTTCAGGGTCGGGGGCATCAAGCGCAGCGATCCCACCTGCACGCTCCGCCTTGCCTCCGGTGATGCGTTGGTGCTCGGCGGCGACGCGCGGCTCGCCTTCCACGGCGTGGACCGCATCAGTCCCGGAAGCTCCAGGCTGCTGCCGCAGGGAGGCAGGATCAATCTCACGTTGAGGCGTGTAACTCGCCCGGCGTAGCTGTTTTTCGCCGCACCTGGCGCTAGGATGTACCTCATGGTCCGGCTCCTTCGCCTTCTGCTCCTTCTTGGCCTTGCGCTGCCCGCATTCTCCGCCCGCGCCGCCGACGTGGTCTATCCGCCAGGGTCACGCCTCGGGCTCGTGCCGCCGACAGGGATGGTGACGAGCAGTAACTTCTTTGGCTTTGAGGATGCGGATACCGGGGCCGCGATCATACTGGCCTCCCTTCCCGCAGAGGCCTTCTCCGAGCTCGACACCGGCATGACAGCGGATGCCCTCAAGCGACAAGGGATGACCCTCGAACGGCGCGAGCCCATAGCCCTCGCCACGGGCAAAGCCTTCCTGGTTGTTGGACGCCAAGACGTGGACAAGACCAGGCTGCGCAAGTGGATTGTGGTTGGCTCCTCACCGGCGCTCACTGCGCTGATCACGTTCCAGATTCCCGAAACCGCCAAGGCCACCTACTCCGATGCTGCAATCCGTTCGACACTGGCAACGGTCGCGATCCGCACGACTGTCCCGGTGGAGGAACAGCTCAGCCTTCTTCCCTTCAAAATCGGCGATGTGGCCGGCTTCCAGGTGGGAGGGGTCATACCTGGACGCGGAGTAGCCCTGAGCGATGCCCCGGGAGCAACGCCGGGTCAGGTACAGTCCCATATTTTTGTGGCCGTTGCTCCCGGCGGACCGGCACAAGCAGGGGACCGGGAAGCCTTCGCGCGCGACATGTTCGCTGCCGTTCCCAATGTGCGCGATGTCCGCCTCACCAGCTCCGAGCCCATGCGCATTGTTGGACAGCCCGGACATCAGATATTGGCGGAAGGCAGAGACCCGTCCGGAACCACGAAGTTGACGGTGGTGCAGTGGTTGCGCTTCGGCGGCGGAGGTTATCTCCAGCTCGTCGGAGTGGCCCCCTCGGATTCCTGGCTCGAAGCGTACCCGCGCTTTCGCGCGATTCGGGACAGCATCGAACCCCGCTGAATACCGCGTCAGTTCCAGAAGCGGCGCGAAGCTATTCGGGCGCCTTCCACCATGGCGGCCATCTTCGCCCAGACCACGTCCGGATCAACAGCAGCTTGCCCGACCCAGGTGCCGAAGCCGCAATCGCTGCCGGCCATGACATTCTCCCGGCCGACCAGCTTGGCGTACCGGCCAAGCCGCTGGGCGATCAACTCGGGATGCTCGATGAAATTCGACTTGGACTCGATCACGCCCGGGATGAGCACCTTGCCGGGGGGCAGCTTGATGCGCTCGAACAACGTCCATTCGTGTCCATGGCGCGGATTGGCAGCCTCGAACGAGATCGCGCTCGGGCGGGCCGCAAACACGACATCAATAATGTCGGCGAGCGGCACGTCGCAGTGATGAGGGCCTTCATAGTTGCCCCAGCAGAGATGCATGCGCAGCTGCTCCGGCGGGATGTTGGCGAGCGCGTGGTTCAGCGCCTCCACATGCATCGCGGCCCGTTTGCGGAATTCGGGGAGGTCGAGGGCCGCATACTGGATATGCCGGCCCATTGCGAGGTCGGGACAATCGATCTGCAGCACGATGCCGGCGGCTGCGACGGTCTCATATTCGTGGCGCATCGCCTCTGCGATCGCGAACAGATAGGCGTCCGCGTTTGGGTAATGATCGTTGCGAAAGAATAGCGATATGAGCCCCGGCGAAGCCGCGCTCATGAATGCATGCGTCCCTTTCCCCGCAGCGAGCGCTGCTTTCAGATTTTGGACGTCGGCCTTTGCGGCGTTCGCGTCCTGCACGCTGATGGCTGAGTTGCAAGCAGGTGTCTTGCGGCGCGAACGACCGGGGTCGCCGAAAACCCGCTTGGCCAAGTTGGGAAAGTCCACGAGATCCTGGTAGACGAAAGTGTTCCCGGTACCGCCGAACCCAGCCAGACGATCTTTGACATAGGTCGCGTAGCTCGGCTTCGACATCTCCCCATCATTGACAATGTCGATGCCAACCTCGACTTGCTTGCGTACAACGTCCGCCACGGCGCTGCGGATGCGGGCGGCAAGCGCCGCGCCGTCGACCGGTATTCCTTCTTCCTTTGCGTACATGATCCGCACGAGGTCGTCGGGCCTCGGCAGGCTCCCGGTGTGCGTGGTCAGAAATCGCTCTGTGCTGCGGATCATGCGCTATGGGAGCGCGTAGGGCAGATGAGCGCAAGGGCTATCCGCCGAAGTCATCCATGGAAGTGCGGCGGGTTACGTCACAAGTCGGCTATGCCGAGTTGTACGGCTAAGCCGTCCTTGTGTGCGGATGGTAGCGGCCCGCAAAGGTCAGACCGAGTGCTGCGGGTCGCGCGAGGGTTCCCCGACGTTGTCGTTCGCCGGAGGCTCGGCCACGGGCTTCGGGCCGCCCTTGGCGATCCCGACGAGCGCAGGACGCAGCATGCGTTCACCGATCATGTAACCGGGTTGCACCACCTGCGCCACCGTACCGGCCGGCAAGGTCGGATCAGGTATCTCGAACATGGCCTGATGCAGATTGGGATCGAATTTCTCCCCCACCGGCTCGAATTTTTTCACGCCATGCTTCTCGAGCGCCTTGTGCAGCTCGCGCTCCGTCAACTCGACGCCATCGAGCAGTGCCTTGATGCCAGCATCAGCCTTCTCCCGCAGCTCCACATCGAGCGCTTGCAGAGCGCGGTCCATGTTGTCGGCGACTGCCAGGATGTCGCGCGCGAAAGCCGAAATGCCGTAGGCGCGCGTGTCCGCGATCTCGCGAGCGGTGCGTTGGCGAAGGTTCTCCATCTCGGCAAGGACGCGCAGCAGCTTGTCCTTGTATTCGGCCGCGACGCGCGCGTGATCGGTCGGATCGATTGTTTCACCGACTGCTGACGGCTCGCCGGGAGTTCCTGCAGCTGCCGTTTCCGGAGCGGCCGCGGCATTGTCCCGAGTCCCCGTCCCGGCAGCGGCGTCAGCCGAGGGATTGTTGTCCGCCATTACCTGGTTCCCATGAGTAAATCGCTACGATTTGCTTCGTATGTCAGGGCTGCTCCCGCAAAAATCAACCCGCGGGCTCACGAGCCGATAAGATTGCTGACGACCTTCGCGGTGTAATCGACCATGGGGATCACCCGCGCGTAATTCAGCCGCGTAGGACCGATCACCCCGATCACCCCGACGATGCGCCCGGCGCCGTCCCGATAGGGCGCAACAATCGTGGACGAGCCGGAGAGCGAGAACAGCTTGTTCTCGGATCCTATGAAGATGCGCGCACCTTCGGCACTCTCCGCACGCCCCAGGAGATCAATGACGCCCCGCTTGGTCTCAAGATCATCGAACAGGAGCCGCACGCGCTCGAGATCCTCGACCGCCTTGAGGTCGTCAAGCAGATGGGCTGCACCTCGAACAATCAATTTCCGCTCGTCGCTTTCGCCTCCCGACCAGCTCGCAAGTCCGGCGGCAATCAGCTTCTGCGTCACCTGATCGAGTTCCGCCCTTCCGGCTGCGAGCGCCTGCTCCAGCTCCGTCTTGGCTTCGGCCAATGTGCGGCCCCGCGCGTGGGCGTTCAGGAAGTTGGCAGCCTCGGTCAGGGAAGAGGCGGGCAGACCGGCCGGGACGGTGATAACCCGGTTCTCCACCTGCCCGTCATCCGACACCAGAATGACCAGGGAACGCTCCGGTTCAAGCCGCACGAACTCGATGTGCTTCAAGCGCACGTTCGATTTCGCTGCGAGCACCACCCCAGCCGCGCGCGTGAGGCCCGAAAGCATGCCCGATGCCTGGCTCAGCACCGCTTCCATCGACTTGCCGGCGGCTGCAACTTTGGCCTCCATCTCGCGCCGGTCGGCTTCCCCGAGATCCCCGATTTCCATGAGCGCGTCGACGAAGAAACGCAGCCCAAGCTCGGTGGGCAGACGGCCAGCCGAGATATGCGGAGCGTAAACGAGACCGAGCTGCTCGAGGTCAGACATCACGTTCCGCACGGAGGCGGGTGAGAGCGGGGTCGTGATCAAGCGCGAAATGTTGCGCGAACCGACGGGCTCTCCGGTTGCGAGATAGCTCTCGACAATCTGGCGAAAGATGTCGCGGGAGCGCTCGTTGAGTTGAGCAAGGCTCACCTGCGTTGCGCCGATCGGAACGTCCTGGGCCAACAACCTCTCCATGAAAACCCGAGAAAATTGGTCTTTTTGAGCAAGGACTGCAAGCTGCACCCGCAGGCCAGGATGGAACTGGACTGCGATTGCGCCACCCGCGGTTGGCCCTTGTCGCTTCTGGCGCGGGCACTTAAAAGCGTGCCTCGCGCTCATCCGCTGCGGCGTGAGCAGGAGAATTGAGAATGCGGCCGAGCCGCCGACAGCCTGACGAGCTGCGCGCCGTATCCCTCGAGCGTGCCGTCGTGAAATATGCCGAGGGCTCGTGCTTCGTGAAATTCGGGGATACCCACGTTCTGGTCACCGCCACGCTGGAGGATCGGCTCCCTCCGTGGCTCAAGGGGCAGGCACGCGGCTGGGTGACGGCCGAGTACGGCATGCTTCCGCGGGCGACGTCCGAGCGCACGCGAAGGGAAGCTTCGGCCGGAAAGCAGAGTGGTCGTACCATAGAGATTCAGCGGCTGATTGGGCGCAGCCTGCGGGCGGTGCTTGATCTGCCTTCGCTGGGAGAGCGTCAGATCACCATTGATTGCGACGTCATTCAAGCGGACGGCGGCACACGCACGGCAGCAATCACCGGCGCCTGGATAGCGCTGCATGATTGCGTTAGCTGGATGAAGGCTCGCGACATGCTCAGGGGAGAGCCGCTGCGCGACCATGTGGCGGCCATTTCCTGCGGAATCTGCAACGGCACGCCCGTGCTCGATCTCGATTACGCCGAGGACTCCGGCGCCGAGACCGATGCCAATTTTGTCATGACCGGAACGGGCCGCCTAGTCGAGATCCAAGGCACCGCGGAAAAAGTCCCGTTCACGGAAGAACAATTGCTTGAGCTGCTCGCCCTCGCGAAGAAGGGGCTTATGAAGCTCGTCGATCTGCAGAAGCTGGCGGTAATGTGAGCGTCGCCTCATCATCGCACGAGCATCGCAAGATCACGGACCGGCTTGTGATCGCCACGCACAATCCGGGCAAGCTTCGGGAAATGCGCGACCTCCTCATGCCCTTTGGCATCCAGACAGTCTCAGTGGGCGAGCTTGGGCTCAACGAGCCGGAGGAAACGGGAACGAGCTTTACGGAAAACGCGCGCCAGAAGGCGGTCTCCGCGGCTACTCGTTCCGGCATGCCGGCCTTCGCGGATGATTCCGGCCTGGCGATCGATGCGCTCGAGGGAGAGCCCGGCATCCACTCGGCCCGCTGGGCCGGCCCTGCAAAAAATTTCCGCCACGCGATGGAGCTGGTGGAAGAAAAGCTGCGCGCCCGCGGCGCCCGAGCTGCCTCGCAACGGCGCGCGCACTTCGTATCAGCTCTGTGTGTTGCCTGGCCCGACGGTCACATGGAGGAATTCGAGGCACGCGTAAACGGAACCGTGGTGTGGCCGCCCCGCGGCGATAAGGGCTTCGGCTACGATCCCATATTTCTCCCGGACGGACATACGCGCACCTTCGGTGAAATGGCGAGCGAGGAGAAACACGGACTCCCTCCCTGGGGCAGGGGCTTGTCCCACCGCGCCCGCGCTTTCCTGAAACTTGCGGAGGCTTGCCTTGGCGGACGTTGATCACAGGGAGAGGCCGCGCTTCGGCGTCTACGTCCACTGGCCGTTTTGCCTGTCGAAATGCCCGTACTGCGACTTCAACAGCCACGTACGCCACGCCGCAATCGACGAAAGCCGTTTCGTGCGCGCGTTCAGCGCAGAGATCGCGGCTACCGCTGCGCGGGTACCCGGCCGGACCGTGTCGACCATTTTCTTCGGGGGCGGAACGCCCTCGCTGATGCAGCCGCAGACCACAGGGGCAATTCTCGAGGCCATCGCGCAACACTGGCCAATGGCATCCGATGTCGAGATCACGCTCGAAGCCAATCCCAGCAGCGTCGAGGCGACGCGGTTTGCAGGCTATCGCGCGGCCGGCGTCAATCGCGTTTCGATCGGGTTACAGTCGCTCGACGACGGGGCGCTGCGCGCCCTTGGACGGCTGCATTCGGCGCGGGAAGGGCTGGATGCAATCGCGGTGGCGCGCTCGGTGTTCGATCGGTACTCGTTCGATCTGATTTATGCGCGCCCGGGACAGACGCCGGACGCCTGGGCGGTCGAGCTCAGGGGCGCGCTGGCGGAAGCGGGCGAGCATCTTTCGCTTTATCAGCTCACCATTGAGCAGGGCACGCCTTTTCACCTGCTGCACGCATCCGGCAAGCTGATGACCCCCGACGAGGACACCGCGCGCGCCCTCTATGATGTGACGCAGATGGTTTGCGCAGACGCCGGTCTTCCGGCCTACGAGGTCTCCAACCACTCCCGGCCCGGACGCGAATGCCGCCACAACCTGGTCTACTGGCGTGCACATGAATACGCCGGCATCGGACCCGGAGCGCACGGCCGGCTGGAGATCGAAGGCTCACGTTACGCGACCGCGACGGAGAAGCGGCCCGAGGAATGGCTTGCACTGGTCGAGGCGCGCGGCCACGGCCTGATCGCTGATGAGGCTCTCACGCGGGAAGCAGCGGCAGACGAATTCCTGTTGATGGGGCTGCGCCTCGCCGAGGGCGTGGACCCCACCCGTTATGCAGCGCTCGCCGGCCGGCCATTGGATGATTGCCGGATCAATATCCTGCGCGAGCAAGGCTTGGTGGAGATGACGCATGTGGGAAGGCTGCGCGTGACCATGGTGGGTTTCCCCGTGCTCGATGCGGTCGTCGCGGATCTCGCGGCCTGAGCGCCGGGGGCCGCCTCGGAGCGAGACTGCTGTGCTCCTCCAAGTCGGCGGGAGCTCTGTTTGCTTCGTTCAGGCTGTGCTTGCGTCTAATGGACGGTTCTTCGTAGGGGCGACGCATGCGTCGCCCTGCGGCGACATTGGTACGTGTGAGAGAGGGGCGAGGCATGCCTCGCCCCTACGAACTGGAGATGAGCAAGGGGCGCGCGCCACCACGCCCCTCAAAACGGAGGCCCCGAGCGTCAATCCCTGCTAAGGAGGCCAGCTCAATTCGTTGGGCGGAGAAAGATGGGCGCGCTTGAGCAGTTCGGCGAATGGATCGCGACAATCCCCGCAGCGTCAGAAGAGCTCCGGCAGCGCGTGGAAATCCACCTCATTGATACTGTCGGCGCCCTGATCGCCAGCACGGCGACGGCTGAGGGTCGGCTGCTGCTGCGGTTTCGCGATCAGATGCGGAAGATCACCGGCGCCGCCTTGGCGCCTGATGTCGCGACGCGCTGTGCGCTGGCACGCCTGAGCGAGATCGACGACATCCATCTGTCTTCCATGACGACCCCGGGCGCAATCGTCATTCCTGCCGTTCTGAGCTTGGCGGCTGCAATGCCGTCGGTTGCAGCGCGCGATGCTCAAACCGCAATTCTTGCGGGCTATGAAGCCATGATCCGGCTCGGCCGCGCGATCGACGGCCCGGCGGTGCTCTACCGCGGCTTCTGGCCAACCTATTTCACGGCGCCGTTCGGGATTGCGGCCGCCACATCGCGGCTCCTGAAGCTCGATGCGAAGCAAAGCACGAATGCGCTTGCTCTTGCGCTCACGCTTGCCGCTCCCGGCGTGGGCCAGCACCATGCATTGAGCACGTCGCGTTGGTTGGCGGTCGGGAATGCCGCCAGCAACGGACTGACCGCCGCGTTTGCGGCGCAAGCGGGGTTCACGTCTGATCTCCGCCTGATCGAGGGCAACTTTTTTCACAGTGTCTATGGAATCGCCGCCAGTCCAAGCGAGCTCACGGAGGGCCTGGGCGCAGGCTCGGTGTTGACCGAAGTTTCGTTCAAGCCGTGGTGCGCCGCGCGACAGACAATGGCGGCCACTCAAGCGCTGCGGGAGATCATTCAGAGCGGCGTGCAGCCGCAGGAGATCGACCGCATTCGCGTGCGGGTGCCGCCGCCGCATTGCAAAATGATCGACCATGACGTGAAGAGCGGTGACCGCGCTTCTCATCTTACCAGCGTTGCATTTTGCATGGCCGCGGCGGCCCTGGCTCCGGATGGCACGGCTGCACTGGACCTCTCACCAGCGGACGCGTCCCAGCACGTCCGCAACTTCATGGCCAAGATCATGGTCGAGCCCGACGAAACCCTCCTCGCCTCTTACCCCCGCAAGTGGCCTGCGCGGGTCGAAGTGGAGGTCGGAAGCGCCCGCCATGAGCGGACCGTGACCGATATCCCGGGTGACCCTGCACGTGCCTTTGATCGCGCCAAAATCCAGGAGAAATTCACCCGCTTCGTCCGGCCGATCATCGGAGCGGAACGAGCTGAGCGGTTGTTCAGAGGCTGCAGTGACGCGCTGTCAGGTGGCGATTTTCGAGCTCTGGTGGATGAGATCGAAAACGTGTGCCGCGCAGGGTTGCGCCCAGCGGGCTTCGAACATCGCCGGCATAACGTCGCACTGTAAGCTCGCTGCGTCTCATTCGTCCGGGACGACCCTGCAGCGGGTGGAGGAGATGCCGAGCTCGACGCGATCGCCCTCACCCGGCATTGCCGGATCGTCGGACCGAATGGGAATTGCGATCATTCGGCCGTTCGCATCGAGCCGGCAGTGCAACATGAGCTCGGCGCCAAAGAATTCGACCCGTTCAACAACTGCGGAGATTCTGTTCTCGTCTTCGGAACGAGCCTTGAGATGGATGTGCTCCGGTCGGACTGAAAGGCCGCAGCGCAATGCGGTCGCGGCGGGGCGCTCAGTGATGGCCGGGACCAGGCTTTCAGGCGCGGTGCGGCCAGAATGCGCGGCGCGGCCAGATTAAGTGGTGCGCAATGGAGTGATCTTCACGGGTTGGCCGAGCACCGCCCGCAACGGCTCGGACAGAATGCGCGCAAGCACGTCCGAGGGGCCGCCCGCCGGGAACGGCGCGACTATGGTGATGGCGCGAGAGGGGTAGATCTGTGCCGATGCGCTGCCGATACCACTCAGGCTCGCAGCCAGCGCAAGCACAAAAAGCAGAGATTTCATTTCAATTCTGCCGGTTTGGCTTTTCTCCGGCTCGGCGGAAAGATGCGAGGGCGCGATCGACCGTCGCGAGCAGAGGCGTGTGGTCCTGCATCAAATAGATCGACGCCCCCATGCGGACGGGATCGCCGACAGGCGAATCTTTGCCTCGGCGTCGCGACCGGCGCCGCGATAGTAGCGCCGGATTTCGGCACCGATCTCCGAGCGCACATCGGCTTCACTCGGGTTGCTCAGAAGGCCGCCCGCTCCGAGTACCTGAGTCACCTGAACCATGCGCTCGTAAAAACGCGGAATGTGGTAGCGCAAG
>DATBYX010000426.1:0-8247 GCA_036513475.1 Xanthobacteraceae bacterium
ATGAAGTTCTTCTTGCGCAGATCGACGGGATCGATGCCCATCTGCCGCGCGGCGACTTCCACCAGCCGCTCGACCACGAAAGTGGCCTCCGGGCGCCCCGCCCCGCGGTAGGCGTCAACCGGGGCCGTATTTGTATAGACAGCATCGACCTCGCAGTAGATCGCCGGAATTGCATACTGACCGGAGAGGAGCGTGGCGTAGAGATATGTCGGAATGGACGAGGAGAAGGTCGACATGTAGGCGCCGAGATTGGCAATCGTCTTCACGCGCAAGCCCAGAATTTTGCCCTGATCGTCCAAAGCCATCTCCGCGCGCGTAACATGATCGCGGCCGTGAGCGTCGGCCAGGAACGCCTCCGAACGACCGGCGACCCATTTCACCGGCCGGCCGACCCTTCGCGCTGCCCACAGGCAGATCACTTCCTCGGGATAGATGAAGATCTTGGAGCCGAACCCTCCACCCACATCAGGCGCTATCACGCGCAGCTTGTGCTCGGGCGTCACCCCCACGAAAGCGGATATCACAAGCCGGGCGACGTGGGGGTTTTGGGTCGTATTCCAGAGCGTAAGCGTATCGGAGCCTGCATCGTACTCGCCGATGGCCGCGCGCGGCTCGATCGCATTCGGCACCAGCCGATTGTTGATGAGCTCCAGCCTGGTCACATGCTTGGCAGATTTGATTGCGCCTTCGGCCGCAGCCGCATCTCCAAGATGCCAGCGGTAAATCGTGTTCTGGGGAGCAACGTCGTGGATCTGCGGAGCGCTGTCTGCTTGCGCCTGCGCAGGATCGACGACCGCGGGCAGCAGCTCATAATCCACTTTCACCTTCTCCGCGGCATCCATGGCCTGCGCAAGAGTCTCGGCAATGATCACGGCTACCGGATCGCCGACGAAGTTGGCTTTGCCGTGCGCAATGGCGGGATGCGGCGCCATCTTCATTGGGGAGCCGTCCTTGGAGGTGATCATCCAGCCGCAGATGAGACTGCCGATCTTGTCGGCCGCGAGATCCGCGCCAGTCAGCACCGCCAGCACTCCAGGCATTGCACGCGCAGCGGCGGTATCGATTCCTTTGATCTTGGCGTGGGCATGCGGAGAGCGCAGCACGAAGACGTATGCCTGCCCCGGACGGGTAATGTCATCGGTGTAGTGGGCTCTACCGGTGATGAAGCGGTGATCTTCTTTCCGGCGCACTGGCGCGCCGATCCCGGTTGCGCCCATGGCTGGCTCCTCCCTTACGTGTGCAGCCGGCTAAACGGCCGCGCTACCGGCATCGCGCCCGATTGGCGCTGACGGCATTCCACCAAGGGTCGACGCGATGCCCACGCGTTCGGCTTGCCGCGTGGGCAAAATCGCTACTGACCCTGTGCAACCCGTCTGTCCCGCAAGCGATTTTGCTCACCCTACAATCGGTGTGACTTTCATCTCATCGAGCGTCTAAGCGGCAGGTTTGCTGGGCTGGCCCTGCATAGCCTTGGCGCCGGCCGCGATCGCCTTGACGATGTTATGGTACCCGGTACAGCGGCAGAGGTTGCCTTCAAGCTCGTGGCGAATGGTGGGATCGTCCAGGTCGTGGCCCTTGCGGTAGACCATATCCACCGCCGTCATGATCATGCCCGGGGTGCAATAGCCGCACTGGAGCCCGTGATTCTCGCGGAAAGCCTCCTGCATGGGATGCAGCGGCCCGTTCGGATCGGCCAAGCCCTCAATGGTCAGCACATCCGCGCCCTCGATCTGCCAGACGAAGACCGTGCACGCCTTCACGGCCTTGCCGTTCACGTGCACGACGCAGGCGCCGCACTGGGATGTGTCGCAGCCCACATGCGTGCCGGTAAGGCGCAGGTTCTCGCGCAGGAACTGCACCAACAGGGTGCGTGGGTCGACATCACTGGTGACGGCTTTACCGTTCACCGTCAGCGCGACGGCGGTCATTGGCTTTCCTCCTTGAACTGCCTCAAAAGTCTCGGTCTGGGCGCCGGCGGACAAGCCCGGCGACGGAACGGGTTAAATCGGGGGGATTTTGCGGATTTGCAGGGGAATAAGTCAACTCTGAACCCTCAGTGCTCGACATAGCCTTGGCGAGAGGGCTTCGGACTATGGCTGCGCGGGGGCTTGGGCCCCGCTGCCAACCGCAACCGTGAACTTCAGAAAGAAGTCGTCCGCAGTCTTTTTGGCGGCGCTGTTGATGAGGCGTTGTCCGAGTTGCGCCAGCTTTCCCCCGATTTGCGCCTCGACATCATAACTAAGCAGTGTCCCACCGTCCTTGTCGGAGAGGGATACTTTCGCTCCCCCTCTGGCAAAGCCCGCAACACCGCCGTCTCCTTCACCGGAGATGCGATAGCTGTTGGGCGGATCGAGGTCCAAGAGCTGCACCCTGCCCTTCCAGCGGGCCTTGACCGGTCCGACCTTCACCGTGGCAACCGCGCGGAACTCGCTGTCCGAAATTTTTTCGAGCTGCTCGCCACCCGGAATGCAGGTTATCAGCACCTCAGGGTTATTGAGCTTCGCCCAAACCACTTCCCGGCTGGCGGGCAGCTGCACCTGCCCATTCATGGTCATGGCCATCAGCAATTCTCCATGGTGAGACAACCCGGTATAGAGCCTCGGGCGGCAACTGGGAAAGTGCCCTTGTCACGGGCCGGTGACGGTCCTCGGCCGCACTGAGCGAGCACCCTTGTAGAGTGCGGCCTCAAACCCGCCCCGCTTGCGCTACCAACGCTCTGCCCAAACCTTTATGGATGGCTGCCCATTGCCGAGGAGCGGGCGAAGGGACAAGCACTTCGGGAGAAAACCATGCCGATGATCAACGCCGACGGCTGCCCCATCCACGTGGAAGTGGAAGGGCGGCAGGGAGCGCCCGTGCTCATGCTGTCCAATTCGCTCGGGACCACGCTGCACATGTGGGATGGCCAGGTCGGCCCCTTCACGGAGCACTTCCGGCTGGTGCGGTATGATCGCCGCGGGCATGGCCAATCGGGTGTGCCGCTAGGGCCCTACAGCATGGAAAGGCTCGGCCGGGACGTGCTCGCCGTGCTCGATGCTGTTGGCGTCGCGAAGACCAACTGGTGCGGCCTTTCGATGGGGGGCATGGTCGGCCAGTGGCTCGGGGCACATGCGCCCGAGCGTGTGGAACGTCTCGTCCTCACAAACACATCCAGCTATTTCGCGGATAAGGGCATGTGGAACGATCGCCTGCGCCTTGTGCGCGAGAAGGGCGTTGCCGCATTTGCTTCGGCGAACATGGAGCGGTGGTTTACGAAGGGCTTTCGCGAGCGCGCGCCCAAAGTCGTCGCGCGCGTGCAGGAGATGTTCGCAGCGACGCCGCTCGAAGGCTATCTTGCCTGCGGTGCAGCGGTTCGCGACATGGACCATCGCGAGCTCCTGCCCAGGATCAAGGCCCCGACCCTCGTTATCGCCGGCAAGCATGACCCCGCGACACCTCCTGAAGCCAACGAGTATATCAGCAAGCACATCGCGGGAGCGAAGTTCACCCTGCTCGATGCTGCCCATCTCTCCAATATTGAGCAGCCGGAAGCTTATACCAAGGCCGTGCTGGACTTCCTGATGGGTTGAGCCACCTGGTTGAGCCATGGCGGACGGCGGACAACCTGATCTCGCGCTTGCCGGAGAGTTTCCCGCGGCTACGTGGGACGAATGGCGAAGACTGGTTGACCGCGCACTCAAAGGCGCCGCGTTTGAGAGCAGGCTTGTCGGCAAAACCTACGACGGCTTGCGCATCGAGCCGCTGCGTGCGCGCAAGCCGCAGGCGAGCCTGGTCATGGGACGCGCGGCGGGCGCGCCCTGGTCAGTCATGCAGCGCCTGGACCACCCGGATCCGGCGGCCGCGAATGCGCAAGCCCGCGACGATCTTGCAAACGGCGCGACCGATCTCGCGATTGAATTTGCCGGAGCAATAGGAGCGCACGGATACGGCCTCGCGGCGGCGGAACGCGATGCAATCAGACGCGCGCTCGAGGGTATTGATCTTGCTTCCGGCGTAGGGGTCGATCTCGATCTGGGGCTCCAACCCATTGAGGCGATCAACAATATCACAGCAGTGGCGAGCGATCAGGGTACTGCGCCGGGCCACGTCAACATCCGTTTCGGTCTCGACCCCATCGGTGCGGCAGCCTTGGCAGGGGGTAGCACACTTCCCTGGGCCACCCAAATGCACGAATTCAGCGCGCTGATCGCCGAACTCGCGGCGCGGGGATTTCGTGGACCGTTCGCTGCCGCTGACGCGCGCGTCATCCATGATGCGGGCGGCTCCGAGGTGCAAGAGCTCGCTTATGCGCTTGCCGTCGCGGTGCAATATCTTCGCCTGTTGGAAGCAGCGGGGCTTGAGCTGGATGCGGCCCATCGCATGATCTATTTCCGCCTATCCGCTGACGCGGACCAGCTTTTGACAATCGGAAAGTTTCGCGCGTTGCGCAAACTGTGGGCCCGCATCGAGGCGGCGTGTCGCTTGGCCCCGGCCCCGGCGTTCGTGGTTGCCCACACCGCCTGGCGCATGATGACAAGGCGCGACCCCTACGTGAACATCTTGCGTGCGACCATTGCGGTGCTGTCTGCCGGGGTCGCTGGCGCCGATGCCATCTCGGCGCTTCCGTTCACCATGGCATTGGGCCTGCCCGACCATTTTGCGCGCCGCCTCGCGCGCAATACCCAACTCATTCTGCTGGACGAATCCAATCTGGCCAAGGTGAGCGATCCCGCTGCCGGCTCGGGCAGTATCGAAGATGTGACGGATCAACTTTGCCGCGCGGCCTGGAACGAGTTTCAGCAGATCGAACGCATGGGCGGAGCATGGGCGGCGCTCGAACAAGGTGCGCTCCAGCGCAATGTCGCGCTCGTGCGCGCGCAACGGGAAGCCGCGGTGGCGCGGCGTGCAGATACGCTCATCGGCACGAGTGATTTTCCCGATCTCGCCGAGCTGCCCGTGGCAGTGGAAGAGGTCGCGCCGGTATTCCCTTCTTCCCCTCCTCACGAGATTCGGTTCGATCCGCTGCCGCCGTTCCGCCTGGCGAAGCCATTTGAACAGCTGCGCGACGCATCGGATCGAATGGCCGCCCGTACTGGCGCGAGACCGAAGGTCTTCCTCGCAAATATCGGATCCGTGTCCGATTTTGGTGCGCGCTCGACTTTCGCCAAAAATTTCTTCGCGACCGGAGGGATCGAAGCGCTGAGCAATGATGGATTTGTTGCTCGCGAGCAGATGCTCACGGCGTTCGCGCGTTCGGGGGCACGGCTCGCGTGTCTTTGCTCGTCCGATGAGATCTATGCCCGTGAAGCGGCACCAATTACGCAGGCGCTGCGCTCCGCAAACGCGTCCGTCTGGCTTGCCGGCCGGCCGGGCGCGTTTGAGGCCGAGCTCAAAGCTGCTGGGGTTTCCCGTTGCATTTTCGCCGGCTGCGATGTGCTCGAGGCGCTACGCGCAGCCCATTCCCTGGTAGGCGCGTAATGCATAGATTGGCGGAGATATGCGAGTGGCCCGAATGACCCGCGTCCCGGATTTCACCACGGTCGATTTCGCCGATCCAGTCGGTGCCGCTCTGGCGGCCCCAGCTGATATGTGGCTGACGCCGGAGGGCATTCCGGTAAAGCCGCTCTACAGCTCCGATGACGTCAGTAGCCTCGATTTTCTAGATGGCCTCCCCGGCATCCCACCCTATCTGCGCGGCCCCTATCCTACCATGTACGTGACCCAGCCGTGGACCATCCGTCAATATGCCGGATTCTCCACCGCCGAGGAATCGAACGCCTTCTACCGGCGCAATCTGGCGGCCGGACAGATGGGGCTCTCGGTTGCTTTCGATCTCGCTACCCATCGCGGCTACGATTCCGATCACCCGCGCGTGCGTGGCGATGTCGGCATGGCGGGAGTAGCCATCGATTCGATCTACGACATGCGCACGCTGTTTGCCGGCATCCCGCTCGACCGCACGTCGGTGTCGATGACCATGAACGGTGCGGTCCTGCCGGTGCTGGCGCTCTACATCGTCGCGGCCGAGGAGCAGGGGGTGAAGCCGGAGCAGCTCTCCGGCACTATTCAGAACGACATCCTCAAAGAGTTCATGGTGCGCAACACCTATATCTATCCGCCCGCGGCATCGTTGCGCATCATCTCGGATATCTTTGCCTTCACGGCGACGCACATGCCGAAATTCAACTCGATCTCCGTGTCGGGCTATCACATGCAGGAGGCGGGCGCGACGGCGGACCTGGAGCTCGCCTATACGCTGGCCGATGGCGTGGAATATGTGCGGGCCGGCCTCAACGCGGGTCTCGATATCGACCGCTTTGCGCCGCGCATCTCGTTCTTCTGGGCGATCGGCATGAACTTCTTCATGGAGATCGCGAAGCTGCGGGCGGCGCGCCTGCTCTGGGCAAAGCTGATGAAGCCGTTCGCCCCCAAGGATGCGCGCTCGCTCTCGCTGCGCACACATTGCCAGACCTCCGGCTGGTCGCTCGCAGCCCAGGACGTCTTCAACAACGTGGTGCGCACCGCTGTCGAGGCGATGGCAGCAACGCAGGGACACACGCAGTCTCTGCATACCAATGCGCTGGACGAGGCGCTTGCATTGCCGACGGATTTTTCCGCCCGCATCGCCCGCAATACGCAGCTTGTGCTCGCGCAGGAGAGCGGAGTAACACGCGTTATCGATCTGTGGGGCGGCTCGTTCTATCTTGAGCGGCTGACTTACGAGCTCGCGCGGGCAGCCTGGGCTCACATCGAAGAAGTCGAGCGCCTGGGCGGCATGGCGAAGGCGATCGAGGCCGGCCTGCCGAAGCTGCGGATCGAAGAGGCATCTGCGAAGACGCAGGCTCGCATCGATACCGGCCGGCAGGCGGTGATCGGGGTGAACAAATACCGCCCGGAACATGACAGCCCGATAGAGCTTCTGAAGATCGACAATGCAGCGGTGCGAGCATTGCAGATCGAGAAGCTCGAGCGGCTCAAGCGGGATCGCGATAGCAAGTCTGTGCAGGAAGCGCTGACGGCCTTGTCGCGCGCGGCAGCAACTGGTGACGGCAACCTGCTCGCACTCGCAGTCGATGCCGCACGGGCCAAGGCAACGGTCGGCGAGATCTCGTCCGCGCTGGAGCAGGTGTTTGGCCGTCACCGCGCGCCGATCAGAGCGATCACCGGTGTATACAAGCGGGAGGTCGGCACCATGTCGGAAGCCATCGCGCGCGTGCAGCAGCGCATCCGCGAGTTCGAGGCCAGTGAAGGCCGGCGGCCGCGCATTCTTGTCGCCAAGATCGGACAGGACGGTCACGACCGCGGGCAAAAGGTGATCGCCACCGCGTTTGCAGATCTCGGGTTCGACGTCGACATCGGCCCGTTGTTCGCAACTCCGGCCGAGGCCGCGCGTCAGGCAGTCGAGAACGACGTACACATCCTGGGGGTATCCTCGCTCGCTGCCTCGCACCTGAGCCTGGTGCCGGAGCTCAAGGCTGCCCTCGTCAAGGAAGGCCGAGGGGACATCATGATCGTGGTAGGCGGCGTGGTGCCGCCACAGGATTACGCGGAGCTCGAGGGTGCGGGTGTCGAGGCGATCTTCCCACCGGGCACGGTGATCGCGAAAGCCGCCGAGCTCCTCCTCGACAAGCTCACTGCGCGACTAGGGCACGGCCGTGAGGCGGCGGAGTAACGCAGCAATGGTAGGCCGGATGAGCGAAGCGACATCCGGGGTAGCCAGTGCATCAGACATGGGCCCGCATCTCGCTAACGCTCATGCGGGCTATGCTAGGCCGCGCGGCGCGCGGTACGCCGACTTGGGACATAGTGTGCCGCCAGAAGATGCTTATCACGAGCAAGCGCACGACAGGCGATGGCGACCACAGGCGGTAGTTCATCTCTTTTCAAATAGGCCATAATGGTACGGCGCCCGACGCCGAGCAGCTTGGCTGCGTCGGTGAGCGAGAGATCCAGCTTTTTCCGCCACTCTCCAAAATCTGCTCCCGTCATCGGTAGCTGCTCTTCGGCGATTTTCCGAAGCGTAGAGCCGGATAGATCCAGGCGCCCCCATTTCGTTTCGAGCGGCCACGCAATGCCGAGACCATCCTCCACGATTTCGACTTTTGCAAACGCATCATCCTCCATCAGGCGTGCCAAATGCCTGCTGCGGGCTATCAGGCCTGTCAGATCGAGCTTGTAGTCGCGCGGATCGCCGGCAAAGCGAACTCGCAAAACTCGGCCTCCGGCTACGCGGGCCTTTGTGACGATTGGGATGTCGCTCGCCATGTT